>JAWXBI010000219.1:0-72774 GCA_034439915.1 Saprospiraceae bacterium
AAAAACTCAAGGGCAGGATTATTAATGGTCTCATCCATTTTATGCTTAAATGGACTTACCCAATAATAATATAGGTAAAAAACCAGCAGGGATAACAATTAACGTTAGGGTGTTTTTCCAGAATATTTTAACTATTAAATCAGCTTGATTATTCACAAATATTTATCGATCTGAGCTTCTATTTAAATTATTACCTGCTAATTGAAACCGATACGAGTTGTAAGCCTGTGCTGTGCTTTAAATCCATAATGAATTTTGAGTTGATAGGGTGGGCTGATGCAAAGATTATCCGGAATATTATTGGCAGTTGCCCCTTTTGTATAAAATTCCAATAAGTTTTTTAGGCTCAACCACCTTAAATAATTGCAAATTTGCATACCATGCGACCTATTAAAAGCTGGAATACATGACATCATTGCAAGAGGAAATAAAAAAACTCCTGGAAGAACATCAAATATTGAAAAAAGCGGAAGCCAGGCTCAAAGAATTGTCCAATGAATTAAATAAGATGCGACAGGAAGTGATTACCCTGGAAAAATTGGTTCAGAAAGAATATGAAGATGTGGAAAACCTGGAAAAACTTGGAATGAAAGCCTTGTTTCACAAAGTGCTCGGCAACCAGGAAGCTCAATTGGAAAAAGAACGACAGGAATACCTCCAGGTTTCCCTAAAATACAATCAGGTGCGAAAAACCATTGAACTTCTGGAGTTTGAACAAAACATTTTACAGAAAAAATCCGGTTCGATCTCTGCTATTGAAACCCGGCTTAATGAACTCAGCCGGATCCAGGAAAAAGAACTAATCAATATGGAGGGTGCCGGAGCTATGGAAATTAAAAAAATAAATAGCCAGATTGAAACCCAGCATCGATTAAAAATAGATGTCAAAGAGGCGGAGAAGGCTGGGGTCAAAAGCCTGGAATGTATTGATGGGGTAGTAGCGGGACTGCAACAGGCCCATAATTGGGGACAATGGGATATGAGCGGGCGAAATCCAATGAGCAATCATCTTAAATATACGGCAATCGATAAGGCCAAAGATTGGGCCTACGAAGCCAACCGGCAATTAAAAATATTTGAGAAAGAATTATTGGATGTTTACCGGCAGATCCCTCAGGATTTTCAGCTCCACCTGGACTCGTTTAACCGGTTTATCGATGTGTTTTTTGATAACCTGATCACGGATTGGATCATACAACAAAAAATTTATAATGCACTAAACAATACCCTGAATATCCGCGACAAAGTAGTCAGAATGATCAAAACGCTCGAAACGGAGCATCCCCGGATAGATCAAACTATTGAGGAACTGGAGATCACTAAAAAACAATTTATCCTCAACTTTTCCAAGGGTAAGTTCTAAATCATAGCAGGTCCGGCATCTTGCCAGCAAAGAAACAGAGACAAATCGAAATAAAGCTTAGAATAAACCTATTCGTCTCCGCTCCCACCTGCGCGGGCGATGTATTTTTCTACATCTCCGGACTCTGGAGCCAGCGGATATTGTTTTCTTAATTCTACAAACTGACCGAGGGCATTGGCATTGTCTTTTTGATATAAATAAAGCAGGCCAAGTTTTTTGATATAGTAGGGAGTCAACAGCTCGTTATTTCCGGCTGCAATTGATTTTTTATAATAGGAAATGGCGTTTGAAAAGTCCTTTTTTTCTGAATAAGCATCCCCCAGCATACCCAATTTGGTAATGGTGGTGACGGTTTCACTCGCTTTATAATCTTTGAGATAATCGATGGCAGCATCAAACTGGCCAAGATTCAGGTAACAGACCCCGGCATAATATTTAGCCAGGTTGGACGTTTTGGTGCCCCGGTAGGAATCGATAATATCCAAAAAACCGGAATAACCACCACCCGGATTGGTCAGAGCCAGACGGAAAGAATCCCGTTCAAATTGTTGTTGTGCCAACATCATTTGTTCCACAGCTCTTTCCTGGCGGGGCTTCTGATATAAAAAAATATAGGCCAGTATGCCGGCAATCACTAATAGTATACCTCCACCAATGATATTGACGTATTGCAGGTTATGTGCAAAAAAACTTTTTGTTTTTTGCTGAACTTCAACGAGATCGAGCAATTTTTCATTGGAGTGTTTTGCACTTGATTTTACTTTTGCCATGCCGGGTTTTAAAAAATTTGCGCAAAGATAATGAAATTGGCCAACCCACAAAATGTGGGTTAATCTAAAAACTTAATTTATTAACCTCTCTGTATCAGCAGTATTTAATCCAGGATGAATGGATAATCGGATTGGGTGTAGTTATCGGTATACAATTCGCTGGCATCCGGGAAGGGTGACTCTTCCGCAAATTTTACAGCTTCTTCAATCTCTTGTTTGATCTGGTCCTGAATCGTAAGCAATTCCTGTTCCGTGCAGATCTGATTTCCCAGTATTTTTTCTTCGAGATTGCTTATTGGGTCTTGCTCCATATACCGGTGCAGTTCGTCTTTTGTCCTGTAGTTGGCAGGATCACTGACGGAATGACCCTTATAACGATAGGTCATGATTTCAAGTAAATAGGGGCCCGCACCGGAACGAATATGAGCAGCGGCTTCAATAAGGGCTTCGTGGACATTCTCCACGTTCATTCCATCCACTTGTTTACTGGGCATATCAAAAGCAGCCCCGATCCGGTAAATATCTACCACATTGCTGGTGCGGCTCACAGAAGTGCCCATGGCATAACCATTATTTTCACAGATATACAGAACAGGTAATTTCCAGGTCATGGCCATATTGGCAGATTCAAATAAAATGCCCTGACGGGCAGCACCATCCCCAAACATGGTCACACAAAGGTTATCTGTGCCTTTATACTTTTCTGCAAATCCAATACCGGTGCCAATGCCGATTTGGGCAGCCACGATGCCATTGCCACCAAAAAAACGGTTTTTTAATGAAAAAAAATGCATCGACCCCCCTTTGCCTTTTACACATCCATCTTTTTTACCAAACAACTCCGCCATGCAGGAGGAAGTGCTCAACCCCCGGCTCAAAGCTATCCCATGTTGACGGTAACCGGTCACCAGGGCGTCTTCCGGGCGTATAGCGGACACCAATCCACCGGCAATGGCTTCCTGGCCAATATAAACATGGCAAAATCCACGGATCTTTTGCTGGCTATACATCAGCAACGTCTTTTCCTCAAAACGACGGATGCGGAGCATGATTTCATACCATTTCAGGTAGGTCGCCTTATCGTATTTAACATCCAATCCATTGACGGTTTTTTCTATTACCTCCATGTCCCTTTTTTTTACAAAGATAGTATGCGAATTAGTATTGAAAGTTTGAAATTTTATCCTAGGCAATGTTAGTTCCAATCCCTGGTAATTTGGCGATCTTTGCGGTATTAAAGACCCCGGCCATTCACATTTCATCCTTGATATTGACCCAGTTTAAAAACTATGCTTACCAATCGTTTTCGTTTGAAGAGGGTTTTAACTTGTTGTATGGCAACAATGGAAGCGGTAAAACGAACGTCCTGGATGCTATTCATTACCTGGCCCTGGGTAAAAGCCATTTTCTCCCTCAGGATAAACTGGCCATCCAGCATGGAAAAGACTTTTTTAGGATCTCGGGCAGATTTGTCAATGAACAGGAAAACATGGAACTGGTCCTGAAATTTCAACCGGGCACCAAACGGCTTGAAAAAGATGAAAAACCCTATGTCCGCATGGTGGATCACATCGGAACGATTGGCCTGGTGATGATAGCCCCGGATGACCTGGAATTGATTGATGGGCTGAGCCTCGCCCGCAGGAAATTTATTGACCTTACCTTATCGCAGTCCAATAAAATCTATCTGCATCACCTAAGCACTTACAAACGATTATTGGAACAAAGAAATGCCTGGCTCAAATTATCGTCCGCTGCGGATGTGGCTTATCTCCAGGCTTTGGATGAAAAAATGGAAGAACCATCAAAGGCATTGTACCAACTCAGGAAAAATTTTATAGCGGAGTTTATCCCTTATTTTGACAAATATTACCATACGATCAGCGGGGGCCATGAATCGGTAGGTATCCAGTTTCAATCCGACCTGCACGACCACGGCCTGCTCGATTTACTGGAAAAAAGCCGTACTCAGGACTTGTATACCCGGTTCACCACCAAAGGCAACCACAAGGACGATTTATTATTTTTAAAAGACCAGGAGCCAATGAAATATATCGCGTCGCAAGGCCAGAAAAAAACTTTTTTAGTGAGTTTATTTCTGGCGCAGAGTGATTATCTTTCTAACGTAATGCCTTCTCCGCCCATTATTTTATTGGATGATTTATTTGACAAACTGGATGAAACACGGATCCGCCATCTCCTCCATACGATGAACCACCTGCCCAGCAAACAGGTAATCATGACGGATACGGGCAAACAAAGATTGGGTACCGTATTACAACAACTCGATTCTCCATGCCATTTTTTGGCTGTCCGGGATGGTCAGGTATCCCCAACCTAAACCGACCGACCTGTGAAAAGACATAACGATCTTCCGCTTTCAGAAATATTAAAACAATGGTCAAAAAAAGACAAGTTGCAGCCCATGTTGGTGCAAAAAAAAGTGCAGGCCGGCTGGGAAGAATGGTTGGGAAAACTGATTGCAAAAAACACGGATAAAATTTTTGTCAGTAACCGCAAATTGTACATCCACATGAAGTCAGGGCCAATAAAATACGAGATGAACCTTGGACGGGAACAACTGTTACAATTGATCAATCAGAAAATCGGGGAAAATTATTTTGAGGAAATCCTCATCCGTTGAATATTCCAATAGCCTGAATTTTTATTTCATCAAAATTGGAAATGCTTATTAATATTGTGCTGCGTGCCTGGTATTGAAATAAAATCATTGCCTGTTGTTATCATTATTATATTAACTTCATTCCTGCCAACGTGAATTCGCCAACATATACCCATAACGTATGAAGACGGTCTGTTTTATAAGACATGCCAAATCCAGCTGGGATCAGGCGGGTCTGGCGGATATCGACCGCCCCTTAAATATCCGGGGCAAGACCACCGCTCCGGTAATGGCCCAAATCATGGCCGACAAAGGATACACTCCGGACCTCATCATCAGCTCTACAGCTAAACGGGCCAGGCAGACTGCTAAATATTTTCGCAAACAGTTTGACATAAAAAAACAAGAAGTCCTGCTGGAACCCACGATTTATGGGGGGGACGAACAATGTATTTTTGAAATTATCCGGAAGGTGCCGGATACATTGAATTCGATCTTTTTGTTTGGACACAATCCTACCATGAATTACCTGGCGGCTTTATTTTCTGAAGACCGGATCCATGTGCCTACCTGTGGTATACTGGTGATTCAGTTGCCCATTGATCACTGGGCGGATATACAACCGGACCACACGGGCTTAAAACATTTTATTTACCCCAAACAATTTATCCCGGACGAAGGTGAAGATTAAGCTATGTTTCTGCTTAACAGGCCTGTTGCTGATAAGCTGGATAGGTTGCGACAACCAGCGGATTATACTCAATAAAGATCAGTACAGGGATATTATCCTGGATCTTCAGGTTGCGGAAACGATCATTCTTAATTCACAGCTTCGAAATAAGGACAGTCTGAGACAGGCTTTACAATTGCGCATCTGTGAGATATACGGATTTAAAGCTATTTCTGCCCTTAAAGAAAGTCTGATGCCCCTGGAAACCAATCCCGAACTTATGCTGGAGATCACCAAAGAAATGAATAAAAAACTGGATCAGCTGGAAGATTCTGTCAGCAGGGGAGTGGAATAAATCACGGCTTTTTCAATTCTTAATATTAATTTAATACCCATTATAGGCTTCGATCAATCGAATAGCCTTTAATTTACTCCAAATGTAACAATATGGATACCAAAGCGAGGGTATTGATTGTGGATGACGAGGCGGATATAAGGGAATTTTTGTCTTATAACCTGACCAAGAACGGATTTAAAGTAGAAGTTGCCGAGGATGGGATTGAGGGGCTCAAACGAGCAACCTCTTTTTCACCTCATATTATTATCCTGGACATTATGATGCCAGGTATGTCGGGTATTGAACTCTGCAAAGAGATCCGGTCCAGGCCTGAGTTTAACGGCGTATTGATTGCCATGTTGACTGCCCGCCAGGAGGACCAGGTTCAAATCGAATCGTTGAACGTAGGCGCAGATGACTATATCACCAAACCCTTAAAACCTTCGGTGTTTCTGAGCCGAATCAAAGCCTTATTGCGCCGCACGGACATCAATGTTTCCGAATCCCTGAAATTTAAAGACCTGGTCATCGATCCTGTCAGTTTCCAGATTACCCTCCATGAAAAAACCCTGGACCTTCCTAAAAAAGAATTTGAAATCCTTTATCTGCTGGCTTCCAAACCGGGTAAGGTTTTTGGGAGGGACGAAATACTCAGCAAGATCTGGGGAAGGGAAGTGATCGTCGGGGACCGAACCATCGATGTGCACATCCGAAAACTGAGGGAAAAAATAGGAGATAAATATGTGCAAACCATTAAGGGAGTTGGCTATAAATTTGTGTTTTAATTTAAATGACCAATATCACTCCCCGGAAACTGGCCTTGCTGGCCGGTGCCGTTGTATTTGTTGCTTTTTATTTCAATTCCTGGCTGTTTTCAAACATCCTGTACAGTGAACAAAAAAATATCCTGCACATCGTCACTGCCTGCACCACCGGGCTCATAACCTACTGGTTTACACGCTTCATAATCAACTGGTATTTAGGCAATAAGGTCAGGCATATTTATAAGATGATCAATCAACCGGCGAATCAGGACGAAATAGAAAATAAACTGGACCCGGATAAACCATTGATGCAGCAGGTTGAAAAAGAGGTCTCCCAATTTATGTCATCCCAAAACCAGGAAATGAATACCCTCAGGCATCTGGAGCGATACCGTCAGGATTATGTCGGTAATGTAGCCCATGAACTCCGTACACCCATATTTAACATTCAGGGTTATGTGCACACGTTACTGGATGGAGCATCCGATGACCCCAAAGTCAATTTATTGTACCTGCAACGAACCGCTGAGAATATTGAACGACTGATCCGCATCATAGAAGACCTGGATTCCATTTACAAGTTGGAATCCAATCAACTCAGCCTGGAATGGGAGGATATAGAGCTTCAGTCTTTTGTCAAAACGATGATCCATGAATTGGATCTGAAAGCTGTAGAAAGAAAAATAAATATCCAGCTCATCACTGAAGATGATGTGGATGTATGGGTCAAAGCGGATCCCGATTATCTGCGCCAGGTGTTTATCAACTTGCTGGAAAATTCCATAAAATACGGCAATACCGGAGGTCATACACACATCAGCTTTCATGATTTGCAAGACCTCATTTTAGTCGAGATTGAGGATAATGGGCCCGGCATAGAATCCAGGCACCTCAGGCATATTTTTGATCGATTTTACCGAGTAGATAAAAACCGGTCCCGGCAAGCCGGAGGAAGTGGTCTTGGATTGTCCATAGTCAAACATATCGTGGAAGCTCACGGACAACAAATTAAGGTTCGCAGCACTCCGGGAAAAGGCACTACGTTCAGCTTTACGTTGAATAAAAAGTCAAATTTACCGATGGCAGATTGACAGCGTTGATTTCCCTTTAGGAGGTAATGAGTTTTCCGGGCAATAAAGAATCAAGCACTGGAGATGGGGTATTTAGTTCATTGAAGCGGCCGGATTTGAGTTGCTCCAAAAGTTTGTCCCTGACCTGGAAATACGCCGGCAAATCAGCCTTGGGCATGGGATCCGGATCCGGAAAGTTCTCTTTGAGGTGATTAACCTGGCGACCATTCTTCCAAAACCTAAAACAAACGTGAGGACCAGTCGCTAATCCTGTCATTCCTACATAACCTATGGTTTGACCCTGAGTAACTCTGGAGCCAGACCGGATGCCAGCTCCCAGTCTCGACATATGGAGATATTGGGTTTCATACATTTTATCATGTCGGATTTTTACATAAATCCCATTGCCTCCTTTTCGCTGGGCTTCCAATACGGTGCCATTAGCTACGGCACGTATAGGGGATCCATGTCGGGCAGCATAATCCGTACCGAGATGCGGTCTTCGATATTTTAAAATCGGATGCAGCCGGTTCATATTAAAGCGGGAAGAAATATAGCCGATCTCGACCGGTGATTTTAAAAAGGACTTTTTAGTCGGTGCTCCATTTAAATCAAAAAAACCGTGGTGTTTTTGCGTTTCATAATAAATGGCATAATGTTCTTTGTTCTCATTCTTAAAGTAGGCACCCTTTAGTTTGCCAACATCCACCACCTGTCCATCTATTGATTTAGATTCATAAATCAACCGGAATGAATCTCCTTGTTGCACGTGATAAAAGTCGACCTGGCTGCCCAGGGCATTTTCCATCAGTGAAATCAATGGAAGGGTTGCCCCCTTATCCGCCATCGCTTCCCACAACGAACTTTCTATATGGCCTTCGGTGAACTCAAGTTTGGTTTCAAAAGGCCGTTGCACTATCTTAGATTCAGGTTGCGACCCCAGGCTATATACTACATAAGACCAGGTATTCGGTTCATATATAAAGTAATCCGGTTTGGTGCAGGGTTTGTTGGAAACCAGGGCAAATTTTTTACCTGCCTGAAGTTTATTGACCGAAAATACATTTTTAGCATGTTCTGAAAGCTTATAGATAGCGTCATTGGAAATGCCGCAGTTGGTCAGGATTTTTCCCAATATATCCGACTTGAGGATTTTTCCTTCTTCGATATGAAAAATGGTCCCATCGAATCCAAATTTCATGATGGGTTCTATACATGTGGAAGGTTTATTTTCTACCTGTATCGGTGGACCAAATGGAATCGGAAATAAAAAAAATGAACTGAATAATAAAAAACTGCAAAATAAAAATATACTGAATCGGGGAGTGGGGGCGACAAAATGGTTCTTATCCTGACGATGGCTTATCCTCACAGTCAAACAAGTTTTTGGTTAATAAATTAATTCGTTTGGGATACTATATTGCTATAGCTGATATCCCAATGACGCTAAAATTATGCCAAAATCTGATTAATCCAAACACTTTAACATATCGCTTTTATTCGCTTATTTGCCTCACTGTGAATATTTTGACGACCTTAGCAACATTATGTTTTCTCCGCCATTCCCTGCCCCTACAACCTTAAACTGCAATGGCAAGGCCTTATCCATAAAGGATCCGGTAGTAATGGGTGTACTCAATATCACTGCGGATTCATTTTATAGTGAGTCCAGGGCAATGGATGAAAATGGAATAATTGAAAAAGCAGCCCTGATGGTCTCCGAAGGTGCTGATATCCTTGATCTGGGGGCTATGTCGTCCCGTCCTGGCGCTCATTTATTGCCTGTCGAAGTTGAAATGGACCGAATGCTGATGGCTTGCAGCATCATTCGGTCTAAATTTCCAAACGTTTTATTATCAATAGATACTTTCCGGTTTAGAGTGTTAGAAGCTTTGTTACCCTTTGGCATTCACCTGATCAATGATATATCAGCAGGGAAAGAAAATGAAGAGATCTGGGCTTTTGCAGCACAACACCATTTACCTTATGTACTCATGCATATGAAAGGTGATCCTCGCAATATGGCAACCCTGAATCAATATGATGACCTTATTGCGGAAATCCTGGATTTTTATATTCAGCGGGTGCCAACAATAATTCAAGCCGGAGTAAAGGATATCATTCTGGATCCGGGAATTGGATTTGCTAAAAACATCGAGCAAAATTTTTATCTGCTCCGACACCTTCACTTGTTCAAGTTGCTGGAATTTCCCATTTTAATCGGTTTATCCCGAAAATCGCTGATTTGGAAGACTTTAGGAATTGCCCCGGAAGAGGCACTGAACGGGACCACGGCACTCCACATGCAAGCCCTAAACCAGGGCGCTGCAATCCTGCGGGTTCACGATGTTAAGGCGGCCAGACAGACTATTTGTTTGTGGAAAAAATTACAACAACCGATTACCCAATAAAACGAAGTACCAAAAATGAAAATAATAAATATACTCCCTGGTATCCTGGCATTTCTTACGGTATTTAACAGCATGACTGTTGCCGCACAAATTCAGTATCTGCATTGCGGGAAACTGGTAAACGTAAAGGACTCCAGAGTTGAAGAACAGGTGACCCTCATCATTGAAAAAAACCTCATCCTGGAAATTAAACCAGGATACGTGACTGCACCTGTCGGTATACAGGCTGTCGATCTTAAAAACCAAACCGTCATGCCCGGGTGGATCGATATGCATGTTCATATTGAGTCCGTAATTGAAAGGGGGTCTTATATCAACCGGTTTACCCTGCAAGATGCCGATGTGGCCTATATGGCTTCGACTTTCGGATCAAGGACATTGGCTGCTGGGTTTACCACGGTAAGGGAACTGGGAGGGACCGGAGTGAACAACGCTTATAAAAATGCAATTAACAATGGATTGGCAACAGGGCCCAGGATCTATACGGCCATCAAGGCCATTGCAAGTACTGGAGGACATGGAGATTATACCTCGGGAGCTAAGAAAGGGCTTTATGCCTATCCCGGCCCGGAGGTTGGAGTAGCAGATGGCGTTGATGAATGCCGGAAAGCGGTCCGGCAAATGTTAAAAGACGGAGCTGATGTAATCAAGGTAACGGCAACCGGAGGAGTTACCAGCCTAACGCGGGATGGCAGCAGGCCGCAGTTTTCCCTGGAAGAGCTGGAAGCAATCGTCCAAACTGCTGCGGATTATGGGGTAACTGTTGCTGCCCATGCCCATGGAGATGAAGGGATTCGGAGAGCTATCCTGGCCGGTGTGACCACAATAGAACACGGGTCACAAATGACGGAAAGCACCATGGACTTATTGGTTGAAAAAGGGACCTATTTTGTACCAACTCTGACCGCAGGGATGTCGGTTTCCGATTCTGCCAAAGTACCCGGATTTTTTCCTGAAATTGTCAGATTAAAGGCGATGGAGACCGGCCAAAAGATTCGATCTGTATTCAGCCAATTAGTAAAAAAAGGAGCCCGGATAGCGTTTGGCACCGATGCAGGGGTGTTTCCACACGGAAAAAATGGGTTGGAATTTCAATATATGAACGAACTTGGGATGAGCCCAATGGATTGTATTAAATCGGCGACTATCACGAATGCCAAAGTGCTGGGTATGTATGATAAACTGGGCTCGCTGGAACCAGGCAAAATTGCTGATATCGTGGCAGTGTCTGGTGATCCAATGGTCGATTTTAAGGCAATGCAAAAGGTTTCTTTTGTGATGAAAGAAGGCAAAATATACAAACCATGATCAGGGGTTAAGTTCAGGTTAATAGCTTGAAAATCAGAAATTATTATGCAAGATCTACCGTTATTAGTTGAAGGATGAATCCATTGTTTCCAGAAAAATCACCATCCGGTACGGGAGGAATTATCCTCCGAAGCCTGATCATACTGGTTATCCTAATGATGGTGGTTTTTGCAGGATTGGCTATCATTATCCAGACCCCTGCAGTTCAAAATTATATCCAGAAAGAAACTAAAAACTACCTGGAAAGCCAATTGGGCCAGAAAGTTGAAATTAAAAACCTGCGGTTAAAGTGGATCAATCAATTCAGCTTACGTGGTTTATTAATTGAGGATTCCAGAAAGGATACCTTGATTTATATCGGTGACCTGGTGGTGAACCTCAATATGGATTTTAATTCCATTATTCAAAAAGATATTCGGTTTAACGGGATTCAACTTGAAAAAGTAAGGTTCAAGAATACGGTTTATCCCGGTGATTCGACCAGTACCTTAAGCGATGCGCTGCAGAAATTAAATTTAGCTGCATCAAGGAATGCAATGGATACCGTTGTCAATGAGTCTGTTCCCGAAGTAACCAATTTATTTACCCTGCCGGAAAACCCCTGGTACCTTGGCTCAGGTCCATCCAGAAACAATAAAGTCAAATTTGATCTTAAAACCGTGGACCTGGTCCGTATCCATTGGACCCAATCCACTCCATCTACTGTCAGTAATTATTACCTGGAACATGGCTTATTGAATATTGATAAAATTGACCTGGCTAACAAAATACTGAACATTAATGAGTTGATATTGGTAAAACCGTCTGTACAAATCCATGCTATCACCCCTTCCGTTACCAAATCCTCTTTTCGCTGGATAAAGGATACCCTGAGTCAACTGTTTATCAAAAAACTGGAAATTTCCGAAGGGCAATATGATAAGCGCGGGGTTAAACCGGAGAGTTCCATTTGGGGGCAGGTATTTAATCACCTGAACACCATACAAGTTTCGCTGGATAGTGTAACCTGGAATAAAGGCCAGCTCCGGTTTTCTATTGAAAACCTGAAGGCACAGGATAAAAACCTGATGGGTATTCAATCTTTAAAAGTAAAGCAGGCATTGATTAATGATCATACCATTCAACTGAACGGAACCCGTTTACTGACAAGAGACAGTGAGATCACAGACAGCCTGCAACTCCACTTTTATTCATTCGCAGCTTTTGATGATTTTACCAACAAGGTCGAACTAAACCTGGACCTCGATGAAGTGCAAATCCGGTTGGCTGAATTATTGGCCTGGATGCCGGGAATGAAACAAAATGATTTTTTAATGAATCATTCCAAATCCGATCTGGAGTTCAGCGGACGATTTTCAGGTACAATCAATGATTTGAAAGGATCACAGACCCAAATCAGAATAGGCAATGAGCTGACTATGAGCAGTGATTTTGATATCAGCAATATCAGTATTCCGGGAGAAACCTTTTTATCGGTCCGGATTAAGATGCTTCAAACGCAAGTGCAAAGCATAAAACAATTCCTCGGGCGGAGCACCAAATTTCAAAATTTCGATAAACTCGGACGACTGAATTTTACCGGAAATTTCGATGGGTTCCTGGAAGACTTTGTCGCTTATGGCGTATTAAAAACGGAGCTGGGTCAGTCCAAACTTGACATGAGGTTAAACAGCAGAAAAGGTACTGCCCTGGCCAGGTATTCCGGTGAAATTGAATTGAATAATTTTGACCTGGGCAAGTGGTCGGAAGATCCACAACTCGGAGTAACCAGCCTGAACGCAACTATTACCAACGGTGAAGGCCTGACGGCCGCGACGGCCTCTGCCACCCTTCATGCGGTGATAAAAAATATTGAATACAGGAAATATACATACACCAATACCCAGTTTGACGGGACGTTGAATCAAAAACTATTAGATGGCCGCTTGATTGTACGGGACGAGAATGTAGATCTTGCCTTCATCGGTAAAATTGATTTTACCACTCCCATTCCTGCCTATGATTTTATTGCAGATATCAACCAGCTCGATTTTTACAAAATAAACTTATCAAAATCTCCATTAATCGTTTCAGGAAGTACGGATATCTCCATGCAAGGCAACAATCTCGATGATATGAATGGAACCATTCAGATCAAAAATGCCATGATTGAAACGGATTCCTCTCCGGTATTATTGAGGGAATTGAACCTCAGGGCACAACAGTTACCGGATGGACAACAAAAAATCGCCATTACTTCTGATTGGTTAAACCTAAGCCTCGAGGGCGAATATTCCATCTTAAAAATCTGGCCCTCGTTAAGAAAACAATTGACCGCTCAATATCCTGAAATCACCCGGACGCTCAACATCAAAGAACTCACCCGGGGTGCGCCGGATTCCTTGCCCAATCAAAAATACAATTTTGATTTGACCGTAATTGAGGTGAAAGCTATCAGTACACTCACCAAACAGCACATCGCAGCGGACAAACCCTTCAATATCCAGGGAGCAGTGGGTTCACGTCAGAATTATTTCCTGGCCAATTGGAACATACCTCATTTCGAGTGGAAAGACTTTAAAGTATACAACGCGGTAGGCCGGCTGGAAGCCAAGGGCCCTGTGGCTTACACGACTTCCTACATCGACTCGACGAGCAAAGGTGGTTTTCATATCCCACAACTCGTCCTGACGGCTGATCTGTCCTACAATTCAATGAACTTTACCATCAAGACACCGGAAGTATCCAAATATGTAAATAATGTTTCACTGAACGGGGTCGTCAAATTGATTGATTCCACCTGGAATTTTAAGCTGACTCCGTCAAATCTTTCTTTTTTAGATAAAAGCTGGAAGATCCTGGAAAACAATGAGATTAATTACCGCAAAGGATTTATTAATACCCGCAACCTTCGATTTGAACATGAAGATGAAATGATTGAATTTGCCAGCATCAACAACAAAGGATTGAGTGTCAAAGCTTCGAATTTTGATATTGACTGGATAAATAAAATCAATCCCCTTGCCCAATGGGGTTTAAAAGGCAAACTTGACCTGACCGCATCCGTGTCCGATATATTTTCATTGACCGGTATCCGGGTGTCCGGACAGATCGATTCTTTATATATTAATGATACCCATTTTGGCTTGTTGGATATCAATGCTTTTAATTCCAACCTGAAACAACCCATACAACTTAGTGTGTCCATGCTGGACGGAGCCAGGCAATTGCTTGCGGAAGGATATTATGATCTCAACGGCAATTTTTCCAACGGGGTAAAAAACAATTATAACTTTAAAATTATATTCAAGGATTATTATTTAAAATTGTTTGAATACCTCATCGATGATATAATAGATAATACGCAAGGGAGTTTATCCGGCAGTTTTGACATTCAGAAGATCGACGGTAAACCAAACTTCAACGGCAAACTCAACATCAAAGACGGGTCATTAAAAATTAATTACCTGGGGACGAATTACCTCATCGGCAATCAACCCATCACGCTCAATAACACGATGATTGATGCGACCGGTGTCACCTTAAAGGATGAATTGGGAAATACCGGCACTATCCAGGGTGGGATCGTACACGGCAGGTTTAAAAATTTTAGTCTTAATGCCGGTATCAGTTCAAATCGATTTTTAATCCTGAAGACCACGAAGGAGCAAAACCCCGATTATTATGGCACGGCAATCGGCAACATCAACGCCCGGTTTACCGGTCCTTTTAACCGTATTGATATTGACGTGCAGGGTAGCACGACCAGGCCAACGATATTATATATTCCGGTCAGTCAGTCTACGGAGATCACTTCAGACCGCCTGGTCAAATTCCGTCCCAGGGTGGAATCCGCTCCAGGGACCCGGAAAGGGCCAAGAATATTGGCTGCCAAAGGGATAAATGTAGACATTGACCTGAGGATCAATAATGACTCCGAAGTGTGGCTCATTTTTGATGAAAAACGGGGCGATATCCTCAAAGGCAGAGGCAGTGGTGACCTGCAGATGAGGTTTGACCGCACCGGTGGTATCTCGATGTTTGGAAATTATGAGGTGGAACGAGGAGAATACCTCTTCACCTTACTGGGTGTAGTCAATAAACCATTCGTAATACGCCAGGGAGGTACGATTCGATGGAACGGGGATCCACTGACGGCAGACATTGACCTGGAAGCTGATTATAAAGGGCTCACGTCAAGCCTTATCAATCTCCTTCCTGAATATGAAAATGCATTGGATAATAGCGAACTCAGGACCCAATCTGCAGTAGACCTGAGCATGCACTTATACGGTAAACTTTTTCAACCGGAGATCAGCTTTAACCTGGAGATTCCTAATCTAACGGGCAATCTGCGAAGCATAGTCGACAATAAACTCAACCTGCTCAAGTCGGATCAAAATGCCCTCAATCAACAGGTGCTGGGATTGATGGTCTGGGGTAGTTTTCTGCCACCCAACCAATTGGTAGCTTCCAGCGGAGTTATCGGATCTACTATCAACAACCTTTCGCAGTTTGTTTCCAATCAATTATCTATTCTGGTTGAAAATGCACTCAAAGAATTGGTTGCCAACAACGAGGTGATTTCAGGATTTGATTTCGATGTGAATTATTACAACAACAATAATGCAATCGATATTAATAACCTTTCGGTTTTTGATGAGGTGAATATCAATCTGGGGCCGCGCTTTTTTGAAGACCGGCTGAGCGTAGGGGTGGGGGCCAATTTTGTCAACTCGGCCATATTTAACCGATTGATCACCCCTCATTTTGAAGTGGAGTATGCACTGACCAAAGACAGGCGGTTAAAAATCCGGGCTTATGCCAAAAAAGATGACATCAACCAGGGACAGCTCAAAGACCGTATAGGCGGAGGTTTAAGTTGGCGAAAAGAATTTGATTCGATAGAAGAATTTAAACAAAGCCTTAAAAAAGACCTGGAACAAAAAGGCACCGCCTCCGATTTATAATTTATTCTGCAGCGCTTCCCACAATATAACTACCGGATGAACGGCTTGTTTCCCGGTACCATCTTTGATCTGGTGTCGGCAACTCGTGCCCGAAGCAACGATCCTGGTTTCAGTCGATGCCTGTCTTACCGCTGGAAACAAAACAAGTTCACCGATTTTCATCGATAGGTCAAAGTGTTCCGTTTCATAACCAAAACTACCAGCCATGCCACAACACCCCGATGGGATCACCGATACCGAATGCCCAGCAGGATAACCGAGCAGGAAACTGATATAATCTACTTTGGACAGGGCTTTTTGATGACAATGGCCATGGATCAGGAGGTTTCTTTGGGTAAGGTCAAATGCATTATGCTGAATTTGCCCTTTATTGATTTCCTGATATAAAAATTCTTCAATAGAAAAACAATGCTTAGCGAGTTCAATAGCGCGTTTTTTGTCTTCAGCCCTCAATAGTTTGGGATATTCATCCCTGAAGGTAAAAATCGCCGATGGTTCGAGCCCCACAATTTGGTATTCAGGGACCAATGGGAAAAGTTTATTTACATTAAAAGCAGCTAATGTTTTTGCTTCCGGTAACATCCCCTTGGAAAGTTGCGCCCTGCCGCTGGACTTATGATCCGCAAATTTCAAAGGATAACCTAATTGGTCGAGCAATTTGATGGCTTTAATACCGGTATCCACATCATAATGATTCGTAAACTCATCAATAAAGAATACTACCGGTTGTTTTTTACCCTGACCTATGGGTTTAAACTTTTTTGTCCAGGATTTTAAACTAAATGCGCTGAGGTCTGGCAATGACCGTTTGGGATGTATACCAATCCATTTTTTAACGCTGGCCCGGTTTTGTATCCAATTACTCAGCCCAGGCCAATACGATCCTGCTGCGTTGATCCTATCGATTTCTCCAAATAATCTGCTGCGCAGGGGCAACCCGTTTTTCAAACGGTACTGATGGGAGAACTCTGACTTTAAAATGGTCATATCGACATTGGAAGGGCATTCATTGTGGCAGCCTTTGCAGGACAAACACAAATCGAGGATTTCTTTTACGGATTCCATATCCTGGATGCCGGAGAGTGAGGGATTGCTGTAAAACTCCTTCAATGCATTGGCTCGCGCCCTGGTCGTATCTTTTTCATTTTGGGTGGCCATAAAACTGGGACACATGGTACCTCCCATAGAGGCTTGTTTCCTGCAATCCCCTGAACCCGAGCACCTGGCTGCTGCCTGGAAATAACCGTTTACCTGGCTAAAGTCAAAAGCCGTTTCAATGACCTGATCTGAAATTTCATGATCGTATCGCAGATCTTCATCAATAGCGGGGGCATGGACTATTTTACCGGGATTAAAAATATAATGAGGGTCCCAGGTTTCTTTTATTCGTACAAATAATTCATAATTTTTCTGACCCAGAACTAATGGAATAAATTCGGCCCTCAGCCGACCATCCCCATGTTCACCGCTCAATGATCCTCCAAATTTTTTAACCAACTTTGCGCTGTCCAGGCAAATAGACCTGAATTGTTTCCGATCTGCGGCATCATGCATATCCAAAACCGGCCGCAAATGGATTTCTCCTGCACCCGCATGGGCATAATACATAGGCTGTTGACCGTAGGATTGCATCATCGTTGCGAATTCATGAATATATGCAGGCAGATCTTCGAGGGCCACCGCCGTGTCTTCAATACATTCGATGGCCCTTTTTTTACCTTCCATATTAGCTAATAATCCCAACCCGGCACGCCGAAGGTCCCAAACCTTTTTAGTCTCCGGTGATCTGACCAGGGTAGAACTATATCCAAGGTTTTGATGCCGGAGGTCTTCCAATAAATACCGGGATTTATTTTCGACTTCCTCCTGAGAATATCCGCGGAATTCTACCATCAATAATGCTTCAGGATCACCGTCCACAAAAAATTTGTAGTCTTTGTAAACCTGATGACCTTCGGTACATTTCAGGATGATCCGGTCCATGAGTTCACAGGCAAACGGTTGGTGCTTCATCACCGCAACCACAGCAGTCATACAATCGTGAATGTTGTGAAAATGGGGTATGACCATGATGCTCACCGGCGGAGGGGGGTCGACTAACTTTAATTTAATCGCCGTCATAACGGCCAGCGTGCCCTCGGAACCACATAGCAGCTTAGTCAGGTCCAGTTGATTTTGTCCCATTCCTTTTAATACCAGGTCCACGGCATAGCCGGTATTGCGCCGGTGGATGATGGGGTTGGGAAACTGACTCCTGATTTCTTCAGCCTTATCGGGATCTTGCAGTTCTTTAAAGAGTTGGTCCTGAATCTCGTTGAAAAGAGCGTTTGGCCCTTCAGATAGAGGGAGGCTGGCGTTGGCTTGAATATTCACTTCACTGCCATCGCTGAGGATACAATTCAGCTCCAGCACATAATCGCGGGTTGTCCCGTATACAATGGAATTGGCTCCACAGGAATTATTTCCAACCATGCCGCCGATCATAGCGCGATTTGCTGTGGCGGTTTCCGGAGGAAAAAACAACTGGAATGGGGCCAATATCTGATTAAGTTTATCCCTGACCATGCCAGGTTGAACCCATACCCATTTTTCTTCAGGATTGATCTCAATGATTTGATTGAGGTAAACTGAAACATCCAGAATGATCCCTTCTCCGACACATTGCCCGGCCAGCGAGGTCCCTGCTGTCCTGGGTATAATGCTCGTTTTATTCGTTTTGGCAAATACAATCAGCTTTTTAATGTCCTCCGTTGTTTTGGGATGGGCTATGGCCAGGGGTAATTTTCGGTAAATAGAGGCATCTGTGGCATAAATTGCTTTATACATCTCATCCCAATACAAATCACCTTCTAATCGATTTTTGAGACTTAAGAGGTCGTTTTGAAGCATGATATGAAAGCTTAATTGAAAAGCTGGTAAATTTAGTTTTCGCCAGTCAATCCATGGCTATATTTATTAGATTTGTTTTTATTTTTACTAATTCTTCATGAGTCAACCCCATCAAATTGTAGTTGTCGGAGCTGGCGGTATTGGAAGGGCGGTAGCCTTGATGCTCAAAGACCATTATGGGGATACCCTGACCCTTTATATCGGTGACCACAATGTAAATGCCTGTGAGAGTGCAATCCGGTGGATTAAGTCAGGATTACCAGATGTAACCGCACTCATTCCTTTTATCATGCCTGCGGAGGGCAGTGATATTGAAATGGACTTTATTCTTAAAAACAGCCAAATTGTCCTGGACTGCCTTCCCGGGACCCAGGCTCCCCGTATTGCCAGGATGGCCAAAAAATTCCATCTGCATTATGTCAATCTAACAGAATATGTAAAGGAAACCAACGAGATCGTCGAATTGGCCGAAAATGCCGACAGTGCCTTTGTACTACAAACAGGCTTAGCTCCCGGATTTATCAATATATTGGCACACCGGCTTTACCTGGACTTATTTAAGGAACACCCGGTAGAAAAAGCAGACCAGATCATCATGCGCGTCGGGGCCCTGCCACTCAACTGTAAAGACCCGCATTTTTATGGATTTACCTGGAGTCCTGTAGGTGTAGCCACAGAATACCTGGAAGATTGTATTGTCATCCGAAATGGACAAAAAGCACAAGTACCAGCGTTGTCGTCCCGGGAAAAACTTATCATCGATGCCATCCCCTTCGAAGCCGACCTGACCTCGGGCGGTGCCGCTGATTTGCCCGATTATTTTATTGGAAAAGTCGTTGATCTGGATTATAAAACCCTGCGGTTTCCCGGCCATTATGATTGGGTGAAAATAGCGGCGTCTACCATACCTAAAAACAGAGATAAGATTGAAGAATTACAACGGATCATGCTGGAAAATATTCCCATGGTTGAAGAGGATTTTGTCTTGATTTACAGCGCTGTAGAGGGCAGGGACAAAAACAATACGCTTTGGCTCAACGAAAAATCGTATTGGATCAATCAAATCAACTGGGGGCAGGTCAAATTAAAAGCCATTCAGGCCACCACAGCGGCACCTATGGCCGAAATAGCCAGGATGCTAATGGTGGAGCAATGGTCAGGGCCTGTATTTCAAAGCCAGATAGATCCCTATCGATTTATGGAAGGACCATTCATTAAAAAGGTATATGGCAATTGATCTCTGATAAATTATTTACAATTGATGATGATAGGCTGCAACTGGATCGTATTGCTCACATTGCCAGCCCTGTCTTCAATATATAAACTGTAGGTCACGGTATCTGTGGTCGGTGTATTGGGCACTGAACAAGGATCTGCATTGGGATAATAACAGCAGACATTAAACAGGGTAGTGTGGAGAATCGTGATTACACCGGAAACCCCATTTGTCACTCCTTTCTGCGGGATCAATGGCATGCTGTAGGTGACCATTTTACCATCGCGATCGTCGACTAAAAAAATATTGGCTTTGTTTTGGGCGTCGCCGATATCACCGTCCCCGTCTGTAAAAGAAATCTGAATCAGAAGGGAATCATCCCTGACCCTGCCCTGATCGACCATGTTTTTATTGATCCCTTTGTATTCAATATTGGGAATTAGGGGATAATCCGGGGCAATGATGCACGACTGCACTATAGTATATAAAATAAAACAACCCAGGATTATTTTTAAATCTTTCATTCGAGATTGTAAATATCCATGATTTTTAAATGATTTGCATGGCTGGCATTTGCAATTTTACGATCATTGTGTAATGCAATGGGAACAGGAAAGGCTTAAAATCATGTCTTCCATACGGATGGGTGGATTTTCCTTTGACGATCTGGCCATCCATTTATTTCACCTTCAATATGCGTTTAATCCGGTCTATAGACAGTATGTAGACTTAATTTATGGAAAAAAGCCAGTCGTTAATCATTTAACCGATATTCCGTTTTTACCTATTCAATTTTTTAAATCGCACCGGATTGAAACCGGTAATTTCGCTGCAACACTTCATTTTGAAAGCAGCGGTACTTCCGGGCAAATCAGGAGTCATCATTGGATACGCGATCCGGCCTGGTACTATTTTATTGCAAGGGCCTGTTTTGATCACGCCTTTTCGCCGGATTCGGTGACCGGGTTTAGTCACCTTGCCGTATTGCCCAATTATGCGCAGAATAAAGCTTCTTCACTGATCTATATGGTGGATCATTTTATTTCTGAAAGCTCAGGGGGATATTTTCACCTTAACCCGACCGGCTTAAAAGAAAACCTGATCGCATCAGACTTTCAAAAAAAGGCAATCTGGGGAGTGAGCTTTGCCCTGCACCAATGGCCTGAGGTCATCCATTGTCCTCCTGGTACTTTGGTGATCGAGACGGGAGGTATGAAAGGGAAATCAAAAGAAATTACCCGTCAGGAACTGCATGCCGGATTAAAGCAACGATTTGTCCATGCCAGGATTGCCTCTGAATATGGTATGACAGAACTATTATCCCAAGCCTATACCATTCGGGATGGACTGTTCAAACCGGGCCATACTTTTAAGGTGTTACCCCGTAAAATCAATGACCCGTTGAGTTTAGAAGAAAATAATCGGCAGGGTGTATTAAATCTCATCGACCTGGCTAATATTGATTCCTGTGCATTTATAGCTTCGGAAGACCTGGGCAGAGTCTATGCGGACGGGCAATTTGAGGTCCTGGGCAGATTGGACCACAGCGATATCCGGGGATGTAATTTGTTGATCAGTTGATCCCAATCACTCTTTATTCTTAAATAATGTATTATTCACCGGTCAGGCCGTCGAATAACCATTCAGCTAAAGCCTGACGGTTCGATGAGATCAATAACCTTTTATGGTCCAGTGTATTCTGAATATTTCCGAGTTCCATAAATATGGTGGAAGGAATGGTGTTACGCATGACAAACAGATTCCGGGTCGAGACCGTACCATTGTAACTCCTCCCTGCAAGGTCTTTGTATTTGCTGTCTAAAGTTTTTTGTATACGTTTTGCGATCACCTCTGAAGTTTTATTTTCCTCCTGGTAATAAAAATAAACGTCCTTTCGCAGGTCTTTGTGTTGCGAGTCCACATGGATATGCACAGCAAGTTGGTCCTGGTCGGCAGCCCCTTTTTTTCTGTGAATCCGGTAGAGGTCATTTACAGCATCCGTGGTTTGGGTCAATCTTAAGCGCTGGTTCAACACCAGGGGATAGCCGGTAATGCATTTTTCGTCTTTATCTATAGGGAGATACATTTCATTGCGTATCCCGTCATTAGGGTCTTGTACAATCATGTGGACGGTAGCGCTGTGCTCCATTAATTTTCTGGCCAGGCGGAGCGTAACATCATAAGCATATTCGTCTTCACAAAGCATCATGTTTTGACCCCGGTAGATGGTTCCCGGATCGGGGCCTCCATGGCCGCTGACCAGGTAGTACACTTTGTTTTTTAATACCTCATCCTGGATCCGGATTTCTTTAAAGTCATTTCCGAATATCGGGACAGTGCGGGTGCGAAGGCCTGCAGAAGCAGATACATTGCCAGCCGATAAATTCGATTCAACGACTTCACTTGCCGACTCCTTGTTGACCAATGAGGTGCGTTCTGGTTTGGTATTGATTTCTTTGATTGCTGAAGTTCCGGAAGCAGGGTAGTTGGATTTACCTGATGTTTCTTTAGATGTAATTTTGGTTTTGACCAATACCCCGGCAGGTTTTGAATTCGACGTGGAGATGGATTTCGAGCATCCCATTTCATGATGAATTACCCATACAAATTTGCTTTGGATATAGGGCACTTTTCGCAACCTGCTGGAATAAGCAAATTTATTGTAATTAATTATCCGGACTACAACCTCTTTGTTTACCCCCTTTACGGAAGAAGTAACGCTTTTTCCGTTAAATGGAACGAGAGCGATCGGGAGTTGATACGATTTCCCCACCAGGAGGAGATTCAAATTTGATATTTTATTAATTTGTTTAAACTGGCCGATATTGCAGGAATTGGCCGGAATATTGTATTTCCTGAATAACTGGTACATCCCTTCTCCATTTTTGATGGTTACATTCACGTAATTGAATGCGAGCAGGGGGGAATATGCCAAATAAATAATGGTAATTACCAGAAAATAAATCCTGAAATTGGAAAGTGAATACTGTTTCATAGGACAACCAATTGTTAAACAAATATAAACAAATGTATCTAAACCATAATATATAAGACAACTAAGATGCCATTTTTTCTTAAATTTTGACATCCGACATATAAAATACTGTTAATTTTGTTCTTTATAATTCATGGTTAGGGAAATACTCGGTTTGTTATTGAAGGACGTAAAAACGGAATGGCGTAATAAACAAGCAATATCCAGTATAGCCCTCTATTTGTTTTCCATAATTTTGGTCCTCTATTACGCTTTGGTACGTATAGATCGAATGATTTGGTCGGGTGTGTTGTGGCTCGTACTTATATTCCTGGCAATCAATACAATAACTGTCTCTTTTTCGAGGGATGTCAAACACCGGCATTGGTATTTTTATACCCTGACCCATCCATTATCCGTTTATTTTTCAAAGGCTGTATACAATTTGATTTTATTATTGGTGTTAGATACCCTGGCGGTCCTTCTTTTGGGTCTATTTTTTAACATACCCGTAGTGGACTGGCCTTTGTTTCTGATTACCATGTTTTTATGCACGTCTGCTATTTCCTTAATCCTGACCTTTGTTTCGCTGATCTCAGCCAAGACCGGCGATCAGCCAGTCTTGATGACCATACTCTCTACACCCTTGCTTTTTCCGGTATTGATGTCGGGAAGCAGGTTGTGCCTGGTCTCTTTAAGACTTATCCAGGACAGCAATTATTTCAAAGATGTACTGTCTATTCTGGCTATTAACATGATTACCTTTGCATTGACCGTATTTTTATTCCCTATATTGTGGCGAGACTAAAACAAAATATGGTCAAATTATCCTGGTGGAAGTGGATTTTTATACTTCTAATGCCCTATGTAATCCTAATGGGGTTTTTGGTTCCCCTGGGTCAAGGCATAACTGAACTATCTCCTTATGTTGTTTATCCTCTAAAAACCAATAAGTTAGATATCGTTGGTTACAATACTAGATTCACTGAAGGTCAAAGTATTCGGGCCTGGTTAAAACAAGGTGACTATCACATCGAAGCGGACAATATTATTGTCCGGGATGAAAGGCATGCTAGTTTGATTTTTACTATTCCAGGATTTCCAGATACCTCAAAAAATGACGGGGACCTCTCTCTGGTTATGGATACTCCGGATGGTCCCCTGGTACTGCCCTCTGCGGTTAATCTTGCTGCCGTAAAATATCCTGATTCTTTAGCGCTCATTTCCAGTCAAAAGTGGTCCACCAATAAATTAGCTGTGAGAGCGGAATCAAATTTTAATTTCCCCTTTAGAAATATTTTGGGGGAAACCATACGAAATACCTATTTCCATGTGCCACTGTGGTTTGCCATGATCCTGTTGTTTTTTATCTCCGTTTTAAAAAGTATCCGGTATTTGCAAAAAAAACAGATCGAGGATGATGCGAAAGCTGAATCATTTGTGCTGATTGGAGTGCTTTTTGGGATTCTGGGCACCGTCACAGGTTCTATCTGGGCAAAATTTACCTGGGGGTCTTTTTGGAGCTTTGATGTTAAACAGAATATGGCCGCTATCTCCCTCCTTATCTATGGGGGTTATTTTATCATACGAAATAGTTTACAGGACCCCGATGCAAAAGCAAGAGTATCCGGGGTCTATAATGTGTTTGCATTTGTCCTGCTGATCCCTCTGATTTTTATCATCCCCAGAAGGTACGATTCCCTTCATCCGGGCAATGGAGGCAATCCCGCCTTAGGCAGCCAGGACCTGGACAACACCATGAGGATAGTCTTTTATCCAGCCGTAATTGCCTATATGATATGCGGAATTTGGATAGCGCAATTAAGGTATCGCATTAAATTGATTTACAATAACATATACTGAATAATTATAATTTTACTTTAAATGATTTTATTATCAAAGCTGAGTGCGGTTATTTGGATGTTGGACGTTGACTTTTTGAGAAGTACCGGGAAAATTTATACCGTAGCCCTAGTTGCCCTGGTGGTGTGGATCGCAGTGCTGGTCTATCTCCTTCGGCTGGAGAAATGGGTAAAATCTATAGAAGACCAAATAAAATCCAAATGAGCAAGAACAAACAAATCAGTTTTTACGAATCCGTCAATTTTAATTTTGACAAAGCTGCAGTGCATAGCAATTTTCCCAAAGGATTATTGGCCCAAATTAAAGCCTGCAACTCCGTTTATCACATGAGCTTTCCTGCACGCATTGGCGATGAATACGTGGTAATTGAAGCTTATAGGGTCCAGCATAGCCATCATCGGATGCCTACCAAGGGAGGGATTCGATATAGTATGGAGGTCAACCAGGAAGAAGTAATGGCCCTGGCCGCCCTGATGACTTATAAATGTGCGATAGTCGATGTGCCGTTCGGAGGTGCCAAGGGTGGGGTAAAAGTAAACCCGCATACCTTAAAACCGGAAGAAGTCGAAAGGATCACCCGGCGATATACCCTGGAATTGATCAAAAAGAATTTTATAGGCCCCGGAATTGACGTACCGGCCCCGGACTATGGTACAGGTAGCCGTGAAATGGCCTGGATCTATGATACTTATATGACCTTTAAGGGGGGGGAACCGGATGCCATAGCCTGTGTTACGGGCAAACCAGTGAGCCAATTCGGCATTCAGGGACGTACAGAAGCCACCGGAAGAGGCGTTTATTATGGGTTGAGGGAATTTTGCCTTGACCCGGTAGAGATGGGCCGCCTCAAACTGAGCAAAGGCATCGCAGGTAAGACGATGATTATCCAGGGTTTGGGCAATGTAGGTAGTTATACAGGGACCATTTGTCAGGAAGAAGGGGATGTCAGGGTCATTGCCGTCTCGGAGTATGAGGGTGCTATTTACAATCCTAAAGGTATAAATGTCGCTGAATTGATCCAGCATCGTAAAAATACCGGCACCATCTTAAATTTTAAAGGGTCAAAAAAGCTGGTAGACCGGATGGCTGCTTTGGAACTGGAGTGTGACATTTTAGTACCTGCTGCCCTGGAAAGCCAGATTGATAGATACAATGCAAAAAAAATTAAGGCGAGGATAATCGGAGAAGCCGCTAATGGCCCGGTCACGTCGGAAGCTGAAGAAATCCTGCTCAAAAAAGGAGTGGCTATACTTCCGGATATGTATCTCAATGCCGGGGGAGTTACCGTTTCCTATTTTGAATGGCTGAAAAACCTTTCGCATATGCGTTTTGGCCGGATTGAAAAACGTTTTGATCAGCAGACCTATGGCAAATTGGTATCCCTGGTCGAAAACCTCACCGGGAAATTTATTGGCGACCGCGAAAAGGACCTGATCGTAAAAGGTGCAGATGAAATCGACCTGGTACGTTCAGGCCTCGAGGAAACTATGGTCAATTCGTTGCATCAAATTCTGGAAATAAAAAATAAGAACAATAAAATCTCTGATCTGAGGACGGCAGCATTTATATGTGCCTTAGATAAGATAGCAAGCGATTATGCCAATATGGGCGTATTCCCTTAAACGGATAATTATGAATTTCAAACTTTTACCATATACTAAACATTATTGCAATGACTGATTACAAATTAGACAAGCTGGATTACCGGATTCTTAAAATCCTGCAGGAAAACAGCAAAATTACCAACCTGGATCTATCAAAAATGATCGGGTTGTCACCTGCCCCGACCCTGGAACGGGTAAAAAAACTCGAACAGGCAGGGATTATAGGCTCTTACCATGCGAAATTAGACTGGAAGGCGATGGGTTTTCAAGTCAAGACTTTCGTACTGGTGTCTTTAAATTGGAAGAGCCCGGATACCATGGACCGGTTTTTAGATAAAATCAGGAAGATTGATGAAGTGACCGAAGTATATATTATTACAGGGGAGGCAGATGCTTTGATTAAGATTGTTTGTAAAGACATTCCGAGCTATGAGACTATCCTGTTTAAAAAACTCTCCCAAATCGAAGAAATAGAAAGACTAAAAAGTATGGTCACCCTTTCTACTGCTAAAGAATCTATGGTCCTGCCACTTCAGTATGAATGAGGAAAAGGGGCTTACTTTGGAAAATAATCGTCGATTCGAAATCCGCTCCCGGTTACCTGTTTGGCACCATGCACAGTGCCGGATCTGTTGCAACTGACAAAGTAACGCAAGTGTTTCCCTTCATTCGGGAATGTACCGGTTATTTTGGCGAATCCGATATAGATCAATTGTTGACTAAACCTTTCCAGACAGCCCCGTCCGTCTGGGAAGGTTTAAGGCAATTGCTGAGTGCACCGTCTTATGCCAAATCCCGCCATCAATTAAGGCAGCGATTTAAGCTGGATTTGGATGATACCCAACACCTGCCACCGATGGTGCTGTCAACCCTCATCGGCGAAAAAATGTTGTCTGCCCGTATGACGGAAGCGTTGGATATTCAATTGTGGATGTTGGCTAAAGGTCAGGGGCTTGAAGTAAAAGGCCTCGAATCAGTGGAGGAACAAGAAAAAATATATGCCGGTATACCGTTAACTTTTCAGATAAGGCAATTGAAAAAATTGATCCTGAATTTATCCGGTTCCTGTAAATCGATTTTACGGATCGAAGATGCTTATTTCAGGGATGACCTGACCACTCTATACCGCCTTACGCATAAACAGTTGGGAAAAACTAAAAAAATCATTTTATATGATCGCAATCTGATCATGGCCCAAAGGATCAGGTCTATCCTGACCGATGCCTCGTCTTCCATTTTCTTTGCCATTGGGGCAGCGCATTTACCAGGGCAAAAAGGTGTGCTTCGATTACTAAAACAATACGGATATGGCCTAAAATCAATGCATCTGGTATCAGAATTTTATCCTGTATAAACTGATCTTTTTAAGCGTTCATACGTTATTAACCTATGCACAATATAGAACACCGGAGCGGTCTCCTTATTGTTTATTTGCTTGCCGCCGGAATATTATGTTATGGTCAGCAGTCCACCTTTACCATCAGTGGATTTATTAAAGATTCCCTTAATGGTGAAACCTTACTTGGAGCCAATGTTTATGTTCTAAACAAACCAGGCCAGGGGGCCAGTGCCAATGACTTCGGATTTTATTCCCTCACCCTGCCAGCCGGAGAATATAAAATCGTGTATTCCTACTTAGGATTTCAAGAACATGTAGAAAACATCAACCTGACTTCCAATCGAAAAATTAATATCCAATTGAATGGAGGTGTTTTACTGGACGAATTGGTAGTAGAAGAAAACAAAAGCCTGGACCAGGTGACGAGTACCAATCTTGGCCGTATTGACCTCGCCACAGAAAGTATTAAAAAACTGCCTGCCTTATTAGGAGAAGTTGATGTACTTAAAGCCCTGCAACTATTACCGGGGGTATCGAGTGCGGACGAAGGAGGTGCAGGTTTTTATGTCAGGGGTGGTGGCGCTGATCAAAACTTATTACTCTTGGATGGGGCCCCGGTTTATAATTCCGGTCACCTCCTGGGATTTTTCAGCATTTTTAATTCCGATGCTATTAAAAACACCACACTGATAAAAGGTGGTATGCCTGCCTATTACGGTGGGCGATTGTCCAGTGTCGTGGACATTCAAATGAAAGAAGGCAATGATAAACATCTGGCTGCCGAAGGAGGAATTGGACTGATTGCTTCCAGGCTTACCCTTCAGGGACCTATCCAGGGTGAAAAAAGTTCATTTATCCTGTCCGGCCGTCGCACCTATGTCCTGGATCTGGCCCAGCCGTTTATCGCCAAATCAGATTTTGCAGGTACCAACTATTATTTTTATGACATCAATGCCAAGATCAATCATCAGTTTTCAGATAAGGACCGGATTTACCTGAGCGGTTATTTCGGCAGGGATATCCTGAGTTATAATTCCAGCGAACGTGGTTTTAAACTCAATATGCCTTATGGAAACAATACGGCAACCTTCCGATGGAACCATATCATCAACGACAAATTATTTATGAACACCACCGCGGTGTACAACGGATATGATTTTAAATTAAAAGGTGAACAGGATTTGTTTTCCTTTCAGTTAAACAATGGGGTAAGGGATTATCAGCTCAAATTGGACCTGGACTATTATCCCTCCCCTGGACATTTTATCCGTTTTGGTGCCAATGCGATCCATCATCGGTTCACCCCGAACATCCTTCAGGGTCGAAGCGGAGAGGTCAGTTTTACAAACGATTATAAACCAAAATACGGGATCGAATCTGCCATCTATTTTCAGGATGAAATTAAATTATCCTCACGCTGGACTGTCAATCTTGGCGCCCGCTGGGCCAGGTTTGACCAAATCGGACCCTTTGAATTTGAAAATAAATCATATAAAAAATGGCAAAAAGTCAAAACCTTCAGCGGAGTGGAGCCCAGGTTGTTTACTACCTTCCTCATTAACCCGAAAACATCGATTAAACTCGGATTTAATCAAAATCAGCAGTTTATTCATTTGGTTACCAACAGCGCCAGTACCTTACCGACTGATGTGTGGGTACCCAGCAGCTTGATGGTAAGACCCCAACGCGGATACCAGTGGTCATTAGGTTGGTATAAATCACTTCGTGAGGGAGGATGGAATGTCTCTGTGGAAGGTTTTTATAAAGACATGCGCAATCAAATAGACTACCGGGAAACCTATACCAGCAATCAAAGCGTAGAGATAGAAGAAGCTTTTGTATTCGGTAAGGGACAAGCCTACGGGACCGAATTGTTTATACAGAAATCAAAAGGCAACCTGACCGGCTGGTTTGGATACACATTTACCCGCAGCTGGCGATGGTTTAAAGACATTGAACAAGGCCGTCGTTTCCCCGCATCCTTTGACAAACCCCATGACCTGGAACTGGTCAGTAACTTTAAGGCATCTAAAAAATGGGAATTAGGAGGCACCTTTGTATATGGTACCGGAAAACCCTTTACCCCGTTGAGGAGTGTTTATTTTATTAACCAGGAACTGGTGACCCGCTATGGCCCCCGCAACAGTGCCCGTTATCAGGATTATCATCGAATGGACCTGGCAGCAACTTATACTGCCCGTCCGGGATCCAAAAAAATATTCACCAGCAGTTGGACTTTTTCAGTATACAATGTGTACAATCGGAAAAATCCGTTTTTTATCAACTACGACCTGGATTCAGATCTGGTAACCGGCAAGGCTGAAGGGACTGCCTATAAGGTTTCATTGTTCCCGATGATACCCTCCATTACGTGGAACTTTAAATGGAAATAATGAACACACCTATTCAATACATTGATCGTGGCAGGACGCTACAAAAAACATGGTTTTTAGGTTGGCTGACGCTCTTATTGGCTTTAAGTGCTTGTGAAGTTGAGTTTACTCCAAAAGATATCAACCTGGACCCCGAATATGTCGTTGAGGGTTATCTGGAACTGGGGGAACAAGCGTTACCTGCCTATGTGATCCTCACTCAATCCAAGCCATTTTTCAGCACCCTGCCTATCGATGAACTGGAAAACCTGTTTGTTCACAATGCGGAAATAACCGTTTCCGAAGGTGCACAGAAAATCAACCTGACCGAATTGTGCCTCAATGATCTTCCTCCGCAGGTTAAACAACTGGCCGCTGACCGGCTGGGATTAAATCTGGATAGCCTGAAAATAAATTTTTGCGTCTATATCGATTTGAATGGAATCCTAAAAGCAAAGGAAGGTAAAACCTACCAACTGGATATAAAACACGGCGGCCAGTCCCTGCATGCCCAAACTACAATTCCTGAATATGTGCCCCTCGATTCGCTGTGGTGGCGGGATGCACCCGGAACACCGGTAGATACCTTATTGCAACTGATGACAAAAATCAAGGATCCTCCCGGCACGAAAAACTTTTATCGTTATTCCTGCAGCATCAATGGCAGTGCTTTTATGACGCCTTTTAGTTCGGTCAATGACGATGTATTGATTGATGGAAAAGATTTTGAATTTCGATTGATCAAACCGAATTTTCCAGGAGAAGATTTTGACCAGTCCAATTTTGGATTGTTTCATACGGGTGATAGCGTCACGATTAAGTGGTCCAGCATAGACGAGGCCCATTTTAATTTTTGGAATACGTTGGAGTTTAACAAAGGAAACCAGGGGCCGTTTTCTTCCTATACGACCATTGATTCCAATATTGAAGGGGGCTTAGGGATCTGGGGGAGTTACAACAGCCGAATATATAAACTCAAAGTGGAGAAATAGATACAGCAAACCGAGGTTCTTTTCATTTGTCCTGGTACGGGAATAGTTTGTCAAAACATGTATTTTTGCAGCATGAAACGATATACTTTGTTAACTTTATTTCTCTTAGGTTTCCTGGCATTACAATCCCAGAAAATTGAACCCCTCCTCCAGGCTAAAATTGATGTAGTTTATTTATCCTCCGATATGTTACAAGGCAGGGAGACGGCCTCTGAAGGTGAAAAGCTGGCAGCAGAATATATCAAGTCCAGGTTTGAAAGCCTGGGTTTAAAACCGGCAGGTCTGAAAGGCAGTTGGTTGTACCCTTTTAATTTTCATGAAACCACCAATCCCCACGACACCAGCCAAAAATCTAAGGGTCCCTCTAAAACGGGAAACAATGTATTGGCTCTTTTGGACAATGGTGCTCCGGCTACAATAGTTATTGGAGCCCATTACGACCATTTGGGTATGGGAGGTCCCGGGTCAGGATCTTTGGCAGCAAATGAAATAGCCATCCACAATGGAGCTGATGATAATGCATCCGGGGTTGCTGGAATGCTGGCCATTGCCCAACAACTGTTGGCCAATCAGAACACACGACACAACAACTATTTATTTATGGCATTTTCCGGAGAAGAAAAAGGACTGTTTGGGTCAAATGCCTATACGAAAGATAGCCTGGCTTTTAATCCCTCTAAGATTAATTATATGATCAACCTTGATATGATAGGTCGGTTAAACGAAGAAAATGTATTGGCTATCAGTGGGGTAGGGACTTCCCCCTTATGGAAGTCAAGATTTGAGAATAACGCCGTCGTGGAAGGGATCAAAATAAGTGCTACCGAATCGGGTATGGGTCCCTCAGACCACACTTCATTTTATCTTAAAAACATCCCCGTCCTGCATTTTTTTACTGGACAACATAAAGATTACCACAAACCTACCGACGATGCAAACCTGGTGAATTATGAAGGTATTTTAAAAATTTCCACCCTTATTGTTAATTCTATAGAACAATTTGACCAGAAGGGGAAGCTTGGCTTTATCAAGACCAAAGACGAATCTGGCCGGCGAAGTTCTACCTTTAAAGTAAGCATGGGTGTCATGCCGGATTATCTTCATCAGTCAGGGGGTTTGAGGATAGATGGCGTTACCGACGGCCGTCCGGCTGCGCTGGCAGGTTTGCAGGCTGGCGATATTATATTAAAAATGGGATCAAAAGAGATCAAAGATATTCAAGGATATATGGAGGCGCTCGGTACTTTCAACAAGGGGGATAAAGTAACGGTAGAGGTCAAAAGAAAAGAGGAAATCAAAACCCTGGAAGTCAGTTTTTAAGGGGTATACCGCTTCAATGGCGTGGATTGAATTTCCCGATTTGTTTAAAATTGTTAAACCCTCCCAAAACATACCCAAATAACAGGTTTTCTTCAATAAATCTCAGCACCCTGTATTTTAGTTTTTCGTGCTTCATCAATGAACGGTTGAGGGCTGCAGGACCTGAATAACGGAGTAGATTTTTCCAGTCGTGTTTAAGTATCCATTCCGCCATCCGGGAAGGATGGTCGCCCTGAAAAATCAAACAACGGTCTATCCTGCCATAATCAAACAGGGAATGATAGGTTTGGAATATGGGCACGGTATAATTATGCAGTACCACTTCATTTTTTTTAACGATCATTCCGGGAGGCCTTACCCATCCGTAATGATAGACATCAACCGGTAAGGCTATACAGTTAAGTTTACGAGTATTTTTTATCCGGAAATAATCATTGCCTTTAAAATCAGGGATGATCCGGAAAGACTGGGCATCCTTCCAGGAGTGGATATCCGGGAGGTTTCGAATCACGCGGATCTCCCTTTTATACCAGCAATGATCTTTAAAATAATGATCATAATCCCCAAAAAAATGCAGGTATTCCAGAACAAACCCTTCTACCCGGGTATTGTCTAAATAGGTTGAACAAGCTTGTCTGATCAGGGGATGGTCCTTTTCATGTATTAATTCATCTCCCTGCAGGTAAAACAGCCAATCCCCTGAACACTTTTCTTTTGCCAGATCCGTCTGATGTCCGTATTCTGCTCCGTTTGGGTATTTTTCAAGATCCCATAAACTGTGATAAATTTTAAGTTTGGGAGAGGTAATCTGAGCCAACCTGTACCCCGTAAGGTCATCCGGATCACCCTGACCCAATACCACCACAAATTCATCTACTAAATCCAGGATAGATTGTATAGACTCAACATAAGGGTAATAAAGTTTTTCTGCATTTCGAAGAAAGGTAAATCCGCTGATCTTCATGGGTAAAAATAAATAATTTCAGACAGCTTATTCCGCTTTCGGCAGGGTCCAAATGTTTGGATTTCATCTGTTTATTATTCGATATTTTTGACTACCCTTCCTTAAAACCAGGTTGTAGTTAAAAAAGGTATTCTATTGATCAATATGGATTTGTCTATCATCATTGTTAATTATAAAGCCTGGAGTTCCTTGTCGGTCACCTTAGATTGCCTGAAAAATATTTTGAATGGACAAATCGATTTTGAAGTGGTGGTTATAGACAATTGTTCTCAAGATGGCCAATTGTCCCGTTTTTCTGATTTATACCCACGCTTTAAGTTTTTAGAGAACACCGGAAATTGGGGGTTTGCAGATGCATGCAACCTGGGGGCCCGATCAACTTCCAGAAATTGTTTCCTTTTCCTGAATCCGGATACCCTGCCCAATGCAGCGGCTATCGAAGCCATGTACAGCCTGCTGATGGACAAAACAGAATATGCACTTCTGGGTTGTCTTCAAAACGACAGAAATGAACTAAAAATTAAGTTGACCCCCAACCTTTATACCCTGCTGGGTTTTACCCGTATCCTATACCGGTTTTTAAACCGGCACTCCTTGCGGCAAAGATCCTGTACCTGTCAACGGATCGCCTCACCGGATTGGGTTTCCGGGTCGATAGTCATGATTTCGCGGACCTGGTTTGAAGAATCCGGGGGTTGGGATGCGGATTTTTGGTTATACTCCGAGGACACCGATTTGTCACGCAAAGTAGCCCACAAGGGTGGCAAAATCGGGCTTTTGTGCGCACATACAATGATTCACCGGCATGGGGGTGCAAGCCGCGTGGACCGGCAGACTACTGCGATCACAAAATCAGAGGTAAAAATCTCCAGCCATGTATATATCCAAAAACATTTCACCGGCAATTCTAAAATAACAGGCCATGCTATTTTAATATTGAATAACCTTCTGGTCAACCTTCCGGTCGCCATAGTGGGTTTGTTTTTTTTCTTTATTGCACCGCTTAGGATTTCCAGTCAGATATACGGGAATCTGATTCAATATTATCTGAGCGTCATCAAAAACAATAACTGGATCAGCCCCCGGTCAAAAAATTTTCGCGTACGTCGTGTTTAAATACCCTCAAACTTTTCACCACTACAATCTGGTCAACCGGAGGAAAACATCGCTCATGCCTTCGGGTGAATCCAGATTCACTTTATTATTTAGTTTTTCGGCGGGTGTACTTTTCAGCACCTGGCCGGTATCACAATTTATCCAATCTATCCGGTACCTGCCAGGCACGATATTCAGGGCAATCTTGAAAGAATGGGTACTCACCGGTTCGAAATAGACCAGGTAAGAGGATTTGTCTTGCATACTCCAATAAAATGCGCCTTCAATATGCTGGATAAAAGAATGATCTGGTTTTAAAGTGTTCAAATCGTGAGCGGATATTAATTTCTTCAGTAGAGACAATTGGGTCCTTAACCCGGGGCTGCCACCACCCGGGGAATCCTCAATGTCTTCCGTGCCATCCGGATGATCTGATGAAAAGGAATAATCCAGGTGGCTGAATAAACCACCTCCAGCCATAATAAATCGCCAGGCTTGTCTTCTGTACAAATAGTCCTGTTGCCCTATAAATCCCGTTTCATTAAACCCGATTATTTTATTCAGTTTATAATTTAAGTCGACTGCTTCCGGAAGTGCGTAATGAAAATTGTAGATGGAAATATCCGGATTGTTGACGCTTACCGGGAATTTAAAATTGGCGATGTTGTGGGAGATCAAATGTTTTTTATTTAACTTTTTTTCTTCCTCTACGATCCATGCTGAAACAGCCTGATGCCATTGATAGGATGCTTGGGCCGGCACTTCAATGGTGTTTTTCCAAAAATTTCCGGGAGACTTCAGATCCTCCCGCTTAAAAGTTTGATTCCAGACGATCAGGGTATCCCTCAGGTCTGCCCAGGGTTCATTTTGAATTTCAAAATAAAAGTGATCATAAGGATTCAATTCCCGAACCATTTTTTTTACATACAACTCCTGGAATTGCAGTAGACGGCCGTTTTCCAAAGTATGGGCCTTTCGAAAATCGAAAGACTCCGAAAGGTTATTTATGTTCTGGCTGGAATGAAAAGGATGGTAATTCCAGCCTGCACCATAATAAGATGAGAATAAAGTAATCTCCACAATTACCCCGGCCGCAGCGGACAAGTTCATAAACTGATGTAGCCTGGAAAAATAGGCATCGTTCCAGGAGGTCAGATCATATTTTTCACCCTGACTTTTCCAAGGCAGGACGAGGTTTCCGGGTGATGGAGCAAGTGTGTTTTTCTTTATTCCGAATGCTCCCGGTTTTTCATAATATGCCCCCATAAACAACCGCGTATGATTTAAGCCAGCGTTGGACAGCGTTTTAAAATAGGCATTGAAGTCAAAGGCTGCATTGACGAGGGCACCGTAATGTTCCCCGGAACCAATAATCAGCAGCGGTTTATTTTGATATTGAAAATAATGCGGATTATCTGGCAACGTTTTTAGGCTTTGTCCCTTAAGAGGCAGGCAAATACCTGAAACCAGGCCTATACACCATAAAACAAACCAAAAAGAACGAAGGGGATGCCCTTTAAGGAATGCGCCTTCAGCAATGCAGGTTTTAAATTTTTTCATTTTTAGGATTTTACGGGTTTACCCCAAGGTCTTTATTCATCCATCAAAGGATTCAAATTTAATCAATTTTCCAGGCAGCACGGAATCCATGCATGCTCTTTGTGCTCCGGGTATCCCGCAGAAAAATATTGTAGTACATTTGGTTAAAATGAATAGGATATGAAAAAATGGGTAGGCAATGTATTCTTTTGGTCAATAACAGTTTCATTGGGCGGGTTTCTTTTTGGATTTGATACTGCAGTGATCTCCGGGGGTGAACAGTCAATTCAAAAATTATGGAACCTAAGCGATGTCATGGTGGGTCAAATGGTCGCGATGGGTCTATATGGCACCATCGTCGGCGCCCTGATCGGGGGTATCCCTGCTGATAAATGGGGCAGAAAAACGACTTTGATGATCATTGGCGTTTTATATCTTATTTGTTCATTAGGCTCCGCAGCGGCCAACGGGGTCACGATGTTGATGATTTTCCGATTTATAGGTGGCCTGGGAGTCGGGGCTTCTTCAGTGGTAGCTCCGATGTATATATCTGAAATCGCCCCACAGGCCAGACGTGGACAACTGACGGCGTTGTTTCAATTTAATCTGGTATTGGGTATCCTGCTTGCTTATTTATCCAATTACCTGATCAGTAACCTGGGGGAAGATTCCTGGAGATTGATGCTGGGCATCATGGCCGTACCTTCAGTAATCTTTATTATCAGTCTTTTTGTAGTTCCGGAAAGTCCGAGATGGCTGATCACCAACAGAAACCGCGTGGATGAGGCCCGGGAAATCCTGACCCTCATAGATCCGCTTACCGTAGACCAATCGGTTGAAGCCATTAAGGATACACGTTCGGGAGTGGATACCTCTTTAAAATATTTTTTTAGCGGAAAATTTAAGCTGTCGATCCTGCTCGCTTTTTTATTTGCTTTTTTTAATCAACTATCCGGTATCAATGCCGTGATTTATTATGCCCCCAGGATTCTTGAAGAAACAGGCCTGGGCAAAGGTGCCGCTTTGTTGTCTACAGTGGGTATCGGGGTAGTCAATGTGGTTTTTACCATGATTGGTTTGAGTTTGATAGACAAATACGGGCGAAGGTTTTTGATGTACATTGGCAGCCTCGGATATATTGTATCCCTGACCTTAGTCGCTATTGCTTTTTTCAGGGGAACCGGAGGCATGATGGTTCCATGGTTATTGTTTTTATTTATAGCATCCCATGCTATCGGTCAGGGTGCAGTCATCTGGGTTTTCATATCTGAAATTTTCCCTAACCGGGTGCGTTCCTGGGGCGCTTCACTGGGCAGCAGCACCCATTGGTTGTTTGCCGCTTTGATTGCCGGTTTATTTCCTTATTACAACGGAAAGTATGGCGGAGGTACTATCTTTTTGTTTTTTGCTTTGATGATGGTATTTCAATTGCTATTTGTCTGGAAGCTGATGCCTGAAACCAAGGGAGTTTCCCTGGAAGACCTGGAGAAAAAACTGGTCAAATAATTCATACAATCAAAGTTTTGTGGGACAAAACCATGTAGTTCGAATTCAATGTGTCGACAAAAAAGGGCTGATTGCGCAGATCACGGGTATCCTTTTTGAAAACAACCACAATGTATTGGTGATGAAGGAATTTGTCGAACAATCCACCAATACGTTTTTTGCAAGGCTGGAACTCAGCGGACAATTGAATGCAAGCCATTTGGAACTTGCTTTAAAAAAGATCCTGCCTGCGGAAGCAGAAGTCAGTATCATTCCGGTCAGAAAGAAAAAAATTATTATCCTGGTTACCCGGGAACATCATTGCCTCAGTGACCTCGTAGTCCGGTTTCATTTTAATGAATTGCATGCTGAAATCCAGGCGGTCATTGGCAATCACGCCGATCTCCGGACCTTTACAGAAAAAATGGGAATACCTTTTCATCACATCCCTTATCCGGCGTTGAATGCAAAAGAATATGAATCCTCGGTCCTGAGGACCATTGAAGATTATGCACCGGATTACCTGGTTCTGGCAAAATATATGCGGATCCTTTCCCCTTCTTTTGTCAGCCGGTTTAAAAACAGGATAATCAATATCCATCATTCCTTTTTACCCGCTTTTAAAGGTGCCAACCCCTATAAACGGGCATTCGAACGCGGAGTGAAGATCATCGGCGCCACTGCCCACATAGTCAATAATGACCTGGATGAAGGACCGATCATTGCTCAACAGACGATCGGTATAGACCACGAACACGAATTGAGCGATATGATCGAAGCCGGCCATGAAATCGAAAAATCAGTGTTGGCCAAAGCATTACAACATATACTTGAAGACCGGGTGTTTGTTTCCGGTAACAAAACTATCGTGTTGGATTAAGAGCAAATAGAACCTGCGTTTTATTAAACTCGCAAGCTATCAGAAGGGGAGGGGCCACAATACAATATCTACGCGCCGGTTTTTAAGTCGACCATCCCAGGTATTGTTATCAAACTCAGGGTTATAGAGGCCATGATCTTTTATAAAAACTTTATTGGTGGGTATTCCATCATCAATCAAAAAACCCAGCGTCGATTCACTCCTCATTTTTGACAACCATTCATTGAATTTAACACCGCCTACATTGTCCGTGTGACTATGGATATGGATTTCGAAGTTGCCGAGGATTTCCTTGCTCAAAAAGTCTCTGACTTTCATTTTTTCTTCCTCGGTAATAAAATAACTACCCCCACCAAAAAAAATACTGATGGTTTTGTATTCCACCGGATTATCTGATGGATGTTGAGACCATCCGCTAAACGCTGTAAGACCAATCAAAAAAGGAAGAATATATCTGTTCATATCCTTAATTTTATTAAAATTAAAAGAATTTGAAACGTAGGACAGGATTTTAATTTGGAAAGTTTGTTGTTATCAAACTTAACGCTGTTTAACAGAGAATGAATGCTTTAAACGCTCCTTGGTCAGGCAGCGATTATTTATTCTCAAACATCCCTTCATACCCCCCGCTGCTGCGGGTAGCTTTTTGGGGTTCATTGAGATTGAGGTAGTCATTGGATTTTTCTTTGCCGGTCATCAGGAGAAGCGAACTTTCTTTTTCCCATTTTTCCAGCATCCTGGCACCTTCTTCTTCAAACACGCCGTTTTGCAAGTCAACGCTGTTCATAAAATTGGAAGATAATTCCATAAACCTTTCCATTTCGCCGACTTTAGCTGCTACATCATCTGCAATATTTTCAAGTGCTGCATCAAACATGGCGCGTTTGTCTTTGTCACCGGACAATACCGACATTGCCGAGCGCATGGCACTGTGCGATGCGCGGATAGCTTTGCGTTCTTCTTCTTTTATCTTGACCTGGTCGCGGGTATCTTCCAAAAGAACTTCCGAATTCTGGTACATTTTGGTTAAAACCCGGTAAAGGATATCCATTTTGCCCCTCAGTTCATCATATTTTACATTAACTTCTTTTAACCGTGCTGCTTTTCTGCTGGCAAGGATCATCTGATTTTCCTGACCAAGTTCTTTAGCCTTGGAAGCCAGGAGCATATTTTGCTGAATTTCCTTTGAATTTTCTTCCACCATCGTGGTCAATTTCCTGATCTGTCCCTTGAGGTTGCCTATCTGGGTACTCATTTTGGAAAGGTTATCTTCCAGGTCATCGACATAATTTTTCAGAATACCGATCGGATCAATGGTAATAAATAAACCGGTGATCCAGCGCATGACACTTTTGTAGGCATAGCTTACCAGGGTGCGCATTTTGGGGTCCAGTACCATATAAATAATTGCTCCCAACACCAACAACATCAACACCAGGGTCAGCATATTGCTGGCCAGCGCGATTAGCGTGGGCAATGCTTTATACAATACAAACCCTGCACCAGCCAATAAGCCGAATAAAACCACCGTGCCGGTGACTCCTTCCGGTCGTTTCCAAAATGATTTTGATTTTGCCGGAGCCGGATTGAATGGGGTATCTGCCATGATCTGAAATTATTTAGATTAAAATTATAAATATTTGTTGAATAAATCGACATCGCCCTTAAGCACCTCTTCATAGTGCATATAGGTCTCTTCGAACCTTTCTTTGGTATCCAATATTTTTTGCCTGGCCTCTTCTATTTCCCGGTCCGCGTTGTCAATTTTAAATTGAAATTCTTTAATTTGTTTCTCCAGTTCAATGATTTGGACCTGATGGTCTTTGATCTTTTCCTGAAGGTAAGAGGTTTCATTTTGTTTATGGTTAATTCGAGTATTGGTTTGTTTTTGTAATGCCGCATCAAAAGCCGTTTTTTCCTTTTGCAACACCTGTTGATAATGTTTTATATTCTCCAGGATCTTTTCTTTGGTGATGCCCAGGGTAGCGGCGGTAGCAAATGCGGACCGGATGGCCAGTTCTTCTGTCATATTCAGATCCCGTAGAGCCTTAATGGATTGTTTGAATTTAAGGTAATCAAAGCCCTGTAAGGCGTTGGCTTTAATTGCATTGTTTAGAAATTCAAGGCTTTTGTTGTCCAGGTTTTCCACCCGGAATAACGAATTTAGATAGTCAGACATTCCCTCAATAATTAATCCCGCAAAATTCGGGTTTTTACCGATAATACCATGATCTTATCGCTAAGCGGAGGAAAAGAGCTTACCAAGACGCTCATTTATCAGATCAATTGGTAAATGCACTATTCTCCCGGAAGATCCAACACACTGATTCTCGGAATAACGTTGCCCGCTATCCCTTTCACATTGCCATAAAACTGCGCCGTATTTAAAAGCACCTTGTCGATCACTTTTTCCCGTTGGGCCCAAATCCGGTGCATCGCTATTTTTTCCTTTTGAAGGTCCTCCTGCATTTGATTAAACCCTTCTACGATGGCTTCGATCTGCATCTTAAAATCATTGCCGGTAAGGTAACCATACAATAAATTTAATTTGTCGGTCTTGTTTTCCTGAGAACGCAAGGCTGTAGCAACTCCGATCAAACCATGCCGCAGAATACCTACCATGGCCTTAAAGTCCCCATAATTGCAGATCCAAACGCCCTGCCGTTCACCCATGCAGGGCATGTCTTTGGGCATGGACTGGGTAATTAACACCCCCAGATCAGCGCCTACCAGTCGCATATCCTCTTTTAGTTTTTCAATCCAACCTAGCTGAAAATCCTTGGTCCTTTTACTTTCATAATAAATGGTGCCCGCATGCTGAATCTGCCGGGTATGCACCCGTTGCACACAATCCGCGCCACGGATCCCCTTGCGAACCTCCTCAATCTCATCCATTGGATATTCCATCCTCAGGTAGTCTTCAATAGCCAGTTCCTGCACTTCACCCTGAAGTTGAATAGACCCCTGGATTGACTTTCGTTGGAGGGTCTCAATGATTTTTTTTTGATCATCCAATTGTTTCTCCAGTTCCCTTTGTTTGAGATCCGCTCTTTTTTGTTCATCCAACCGGATTTCATCGCGGTTTTTTCTTAATTCTTCGGTGAGTTTGATCTGCATTTGTAATTCCACCTCCGAGCGATGGGTGTCAAATTTGCGCTTGAGTTGTTCGTTTTCAACCGCAGCCCGGGTTAGCTGATCCAGGCGTTCAGCCATTTCTTTTCGCTCATTTTCGAGCGTAAATAGTTTGAGTTGAAAGTCTTTCTGGTGCTCCAGTCTCAGATGGTCCATGATTCTGAGTTTTTCCTTTTCTATTCGATCTGCGAATAACTCATTCTCCCTTTGTTTTTTTATTTCCAATTCTTTTTCCCGGGTCTCAATTACTTTAATGCGCAATTGAATTTCAGCCTGAAGGATTTCTTCTTTTTCCAAAAATTGTTTCTCCAGATCTTTGGTCAATTGACGGCTGATGACCTCTTCCGCGTGAAATCCGTGACCACAGGCCGGACAATTAATTTTTTGCATCTTTAGGTAATTGGATTTAACCCCACAATATATATAAATTAATATTATATGGGTGGATTTAAATACAAATTACGGATCATTTAATTGAATAATGACTAAGATTAATTATTTGTTATTCAATACTTTATGATGAATTTAGTCAAACTGAATGGCCTGGGAGTAAGGTTAATTCAATTTCTGATTTAACAAGGATTAAGGTTAATCCTCCTCTATAAAATCAACATCTTTCTGAAGAGGATACCGCATCAAAAAGTCAATGCCCTGATGGATATCAAAGGATTCATATACTGCCCGGTACAAAACCTCAATAATGGGTGACCGCATGCGATAGGTCTTAAGCAGGTGATAGACGATCCGCAATGTCCGCACCCCTTCGGCGAGCTCATCGCTGGAATTCAATATCGAACTCATGGACTCTCCTTTTCCCATTCTTTTGCCGAACTGATAATTGCGGCTGTCTGTGCTAGTAGCCGTTGCGATCAGATCGCCGATCCCTGCGGTACCCAGAAAAGCACTGCTGCTGGCCCCCATACTTTGCCCAAAATGAATTATTTCTCCCAGGCCTCTGGTAATGAGTATCGCCTGGATATTTTTGCCCAGCCCCAACCCATCCAAAATGCCGCTTCCAATCGCTATGATATTTTTTAGCGCGCCTGCAATTTGTGCTCCCTTCATATCATTGCTTCCAAACACGAAAAATTTGTTGCTGCTGAGCACTTCCGTTCCTAAATGGATCACTTCGTCAAATTCACTGGCGATTACCGTAGCGGTAGGCTGCCCATCCAGTATTTCTTTGGCCAGATTGGGTCCCGTAAGACAACCCATACGGAGCACCGTAGTTTCCTGCCGGATCAATTCTCCCATGGTCAACACTTTTTCACGGCGCAATTCCACCTGGGTGATATCATTTTCCGCGATATCTTTCAATACAAATCCTTTGGTGCCATGTATCAGTATGTGTGCAGGACTCAAAAATCGTGAGGCCTCCCGGATCATTTTTGGAAAATCATCGGATGGCACTATTGGAAAAATCAGCTTACAGGACGCAATGGCTTCTTCCAGGGATTGGGTCGCCTTTATCCTGGGCGACAGATCCACGTCAAACATACGATGGTCTGTATTGATTTTTTTTAGTGTTTCGCTGTTTCGGGATACTACCAAAACATCTACATTATGAGCCAGCAAAGTGGAAACGGCTATACCAAAACTACCTGCACCGATGACCGCAACTGATTTCATACAGTGGGCAACCCTGAATTGATATGAAGCTGCAAATGTGGGTTTATTTATTATCAATTAACCTCCAGTCGACCTTGGACAACCAGCTTTGCAGGTTGGATTCCAATTGGGCAAGCATATTGGGTGGACTGTGATTTATTTCGATGAGTTTGGTTTGATTAAAGTGTCTTAAACGATATTGCCGCACCGGAAAATCAGCTATGTAATTTGCCATCTCCGGGTAGTTAGCAGCCAATCCCAAAAGCGATGGATCTGCAAGCCAGGCTTCCAATTGTTCTTTTTGCGGAATCGTAAGTTTGGTTAAATAAGACCCTGGCCGGGTGGTGTTTTTGTACCCATACCAATAGACCAGGCCATCATTGGTGATGCTGATGGAATATACCGGACATTTGCCATAACAAGGCCCATAATAAACAGATAAAATAGTATCGATTTTAAATACCGGCGGTGGTACAGTATCTTTTTTTTCTGAAAGCACTGCGACCGGTTCAGGCAAAACAACTTGTTTTTCCACGATCGATTCATCAACCTTGGGTTGGGTTGGAGTCTGCGCAACTTTGAGGGTACTCGAACAAGCCATTATAAGTTGAAAACCACCGAGTAACAATGCCGGGACATATCTCATCGTTTTACCGGTTTTTGTTTTTCATCCAGTTTTTTCTGTTGTTCCTTCATCATGTTTTCCAAACGGTCCTGGAACCCGCCTTTTTTCTTGGGCTTATTTCGTGAAGCCTGCAGTTCGAGTTTCATTTTCTCCATGGGGAAAAAAAGCGCTTTTCCACCAACGGTTTGGCCGATATTTAAAACATTGCTGAATGCCATGTAGGCAGTAAGTCCTGATGCAGAATTGTTAAAAAAGAACAGGAAAAATAACGGCATGATGTACTGCATATATTTCATCGCGGGGTTCATTGAAAAATCCTGGTCTTTTGTACTGTAATAGGTAAATACCAGGGTGGATACGACCCAGATCAACGTAAACAAACTGACATGGGAGCCAAAAAATGGAATGACAAATGGTAGTTTGGCAAATACATCATAGGAGGAAAGGTCATCCGCCCATAGAAAACCGGCTTGCCTGAATTCAATAGAAGCGGGGAAAAACTGATATAAAGCCAGCCAGATAGGCATTTGAAGTAACATGGGCAAACAACCTCCCAGCGGGTTTACACCGAATTCACGATACAATTTCATAGACTCCATCTGGACCGCCTGCTGATCTCCTTTCAACCTTTCTTTAAGCAAGTTCATTTCTGGTTTTAAGGCACCCATCTTTGCTTGAGAATGCAGCATTTTATAACTTAATGGAAATAAGATCAGTTTAACAATAAAAGTCAGCACCAGGATTACGATCCCCTTACTCCCTATGAAGTCGGATAAAAAATTGAAAACCGGGCGGATCACCCATTTGTTGATTGTGCCCAAAATGCTGGCACCAAACGAAATGATATCCTCCATGCCATTTTGTTGGGCCTGCAGGGTCTTAAATTCATTAGGCCCGATAAAGAGTTTAAGATGTTGTACGTCCATACCCTGAAAAGGAATGGTGACTGTCGTGTTCAATTTGGAAGTATACTCGGCACCTTCCGGACCAGGAGTGGTTTCAACGGTCATATTTTTAAAAGGCAGGTCTGCGATCACCGTAGTATTAAAAAATTGCTGGGCGTGAGATACCCATGCCACTTGTCCTTCAAAGGATTCTTTTTCGCTGCCGGCTGCATTGATTTTTTCTTTATCATCCTGTACCGGTTTATAATGAATTGCGGTCTGCGAGGCTTCATATTTTACCGCACGTTCCTGGGGTTCGATAAAATTTTGCCAATCCAATTGTACGGTTTCGGTTTTTAACCCGGACAATCCCAGGGAAAGATCTACTGTATAACTATTGGGGCGCAGGGAATATCGCAGTTCCATGTGTTTGTCAGACGCATTGGCTTTAAAAGTAACGGCATCCGGGTCCTTATCGGAAACACTAAAAAGGATATCCCTGGTATGCACTTTTTGGTCTCCGATTGGAAAGTTGAAATCCCAGGAATTGCTGGGGTGCTGAAGTAAATACAAAGGTTTGGTTTCATCCGGCCCCTTGGCTACCTCCACCATCTTTTTATAGTCTTTGAGTTCAGCACGGATGATTTGCCCCCCCAGGCTGTTTAAGGTCAATTTCAGGACTTCATTTTCGATTATCAAATCTTTGGCTACCGCCTGACTATCGGAAACAAAAGGACCTTGTACGATTGCTTTTACAGGGGCATCCGCTGAATCCGTGCGCGACGGTATAACATGGTTACCGGAGCGGATTAAATTTCTTAAGCTATCATCCTGGCGCTGAACCCAACTGATTGAGTCCTGAATTCTTTTTTGTGAAAGTTGCTGCTGTTGTTGTTTGCTGTTGAAATAAGACCACAACATGAGCACCACAAAAATCATTGCAAAGCCAATAATATTATTCCGATCCATTTTTAGTTATAAAGAGCCGCAAAGGTACTATTAGTTTACCCGATGGACAAGGAGGATTGCAATATGCGGCTGATTTCACCGATGAATATAAAACAGGCCGGTCATTCTGAATTCCGGGTACTGAAGGATAATAAATAACTAATTGCAGGACGTTAAAATTTCCACCTCAATTGAGCCTTTAACTCAGTTCGGTTATTCCCTTGAATTTCATCCAGTCCACTGCCTATACTTAATTGGTTCAACAGATGAGTTTGAGCCCACCGCCCTTCCAACATAAGGTTTCTGGTAATATCAAACCGGAAATTGAAATAATACCGGAAACCTTTGTCGCTAAATGCCGGAACAGAAAAATTGCCGAGGATATCATTCTCATAGGCATAAATGCGGCTTTCATAGTCTTCCGTGGTAAAATAAGCCATACGAGAAGTAAAGGAGAACCTGGATTGAAGGGGATGATACAACAGGTCCTGGTAAAGCAGGAGACCTAGCTGTTTTTTACCTTCAATATTCTCGTAAGCCGCATACTCCAATCTTGTTCTCGACTCCCAGCCTTTAGGCCAGAAGTGGTTGATTTGTATGCGCCAATGGGTAAGGAGCGTTGAATTTAAACTTACCAGTGGACTATTTTCAGAGCGGTTTTCCTGCCGGATTTTGGTTTTATATTGAAGATAGGTTTCCAGTTTTCGTTTCAAAGTATACGTTATCCGCATAAAATATTCCCTGCCCTGTGAAGGACCCGTTACGCTAAATTTATACCAGGGGTGTTTCCAAAAATCCTGATACGCCGCTAGCTTCCATTTGAGAGCCGGCTTCCATTCCAGGCCCAGATAAAAGCCAAGTTCATTATTAGCCAGGGTATTTTCACTGAAAACACTGGAGTATAAGCCGGGAAAATTTTTATTCAGATTCCGGTAAAGTAAAGCCAGGCCCAATGTTTTGTCCAGGCTCCATTGCAATCCCTGAATAGCAGACCACCCGCCTGATTGGGTCATGGCAGATTCGCCAAAAAACAGGAAATTGTTGAATTGAAGTTGATGATCCAGGCTGCCGGTTAATAATTGATTACCCTTAAACGAAAAGGTATTGTAGAGTTGTTTTGTTTTAAGGTACTCATGATCAAAATGGTTGTAAAGGGCATTTAATGCAAGGGATCCGGATTTCCATTTGTATTTGATGGCCTGTCCGACCAAGATTTCATTGATTCGTTTTTCATTGACAATTTCTTCCGTTGTACGGTGATATCCGCTTTCGAGGAAGCTGCTGAATGAAGTACCATCTTTTGACATAGTACCATCCTTATTTCGGTTTGAATAAAACAGCACCAGCTCCAAATTTTCATTAAGGTTTAAGGTGGTACCCAGCCCTCTGAAATAATTAAATTCATTGGCTGAGGAATAGGGTTTGATGGCCCGGCCTCCTCGTTGAATAGAAGTGGTCAATGCATTTTTACCCACCCCAAACCCGGTTTGAATCAATAAACCCTGACCCAGGCTCACTGAATAATCACCTAAAACAAGGTCATCAATAAATTTATTGAGCCGGTGCACCCCAAGATGGTAAGAATAAAAATCGAACCCTCTGGGATTATACCCTTTGAAAAATGTTTCACCCGCATCTTTTTCGCCATGAAATCCAAGACTGAGCCGGTTGGAATATTGGTGATGAAACCTGAAATAATATTTATAAGGATCTCCTGTATAGGGGGTCTTTCCTCCCTTAACCTGGTAACCCAGTTGAGGTTCCAGTATCCTGGACGTCCTCAGCAGGATCTGGTTTTCACCTTTCCGCCAATCCTGGCTGAGATTTAAAGCTTGTGATTCTGAGACGGCATCCAAAGAAATATAAGGACTTATCCTACGGATAGTTTCGATATCGAATCCAGGAACCACTTGCAATTCAAACAAGCTGAGCAGCCTCCCATATTTCAGGATATAAGATCTTAAGGCATTGATCTGAAGAGGAGCGAGTAATATAAATTCGTCGAGGTCAGGCTGCCCGGCCGCATGCAGATTGATTGGACTTTTTTTGAATAATTCCAGGCGTTCCATGACCGTTTCAAAATCGGCACCGGACTCTTCTTGCCTGGACTCCAGGTAGGCCTGGATCACATCTTCCATAGGAACTGAAGCATGTTGGATTTGGAAAGTGTCAGCCTGGCTATAGGCGGCAGTGGTAAACTGAAATAACAATGAATACCAAAGAGGTACCCATACCTTTGGAGTGTTAGTCATAGTGTGTTCCCGAAATTAAAAGGAAATCCGGAAATAGAAACTGGTTTTCTTAAAATTCTTTAAGCATACCCTTGATTTCATTCAGTTTCATCAGGCTTTCTATTGGACTAAGCCGGTCGATATCCGTTTCTTCCAGCATACGGATGACCGCTTGTGCACGCGGATCTGAACTCTCAAAAATATTTAATTGAAAGGGGGAAGGTAATGATTGCAAACCCTGATTGAGCGCAGCAGTCGGGTTGCCGGCTTCAATCGATTTTTGTTCGAGGTGCTTCAATATACTTTGAGCCCGGCTGACAATTTTTGAGGGCATACCAGCCATGCGGGCCACATGGATGCCAAAGCTATGTTTGACCCCACCCGGACGAAGCAGTCTCAAAAAAATAACTTTATTGCCTACTTCTTTGGTGGCAACATGGAAATTTTTTATCCGGAGATGTTTTTCTGCCAATTCATTCAACTCATGATAGTGGGTGGCAAAAAGTGTTTTAGGCCTGCCTTCATCAGTGTCGTGTAAATGTTCTGCAATTGCCCAGGCAATTGATATGCCGTCGTAGGTGCTTGTCCCCCGGCCGATCTCATCCAATAAAATCAGGCTCCGGGCAGAGGTATTATTGAGGATTAAAGCTGTTTCATTCATTTCCACCATAAAAGTTGATTCACCACTCGAAATATTATCTGAGGCGCCCACCCGGGTAAATATTTTGTCAATAAGGCCAATGTTGGCACCGGCAGCGGGTACATAACTGCCCATCTGGGCCATCAGGCAAATCAAAGCCGTCTGCCGTAAAATAGCCGATTTACCGGACATATTGGGTCCGGTGATCATCAATATTTGCTGGGATTCATTGTCGAGGTATAGATCATTAGGTACATAGGTTTCACCGGGCAATAAATTTTTTTCTATGACCGGATGCCTGCCCTGATGAATATCGATGATATACGTTTCATCCATTAAAGGCTTGCAATAATTATTTTGAAGTGCTGTTTTAGACAAGGACAAGAGGCAATCGAGGCGGGCAATCAATTGAGCATTGTATTGTATAGGCTGGACATAATCCTTGATCAGGGTTACCAGATCCCGGAACAATTGCTCTTCCAAATCAATGATTTTCTCTTCTGCGCCCAGGATCTGGCTCTCCAGCTTTTTAAGTTCATCCGTCACATAACGTTCTCCATTGGCAAGGGTTTGTTTTCTTACCCATTCGGAAGGCACCTGATCTTTATATTTATTGGTTACTTCGAGGTAATAACCAAACACACTGTTGTATCCGATTTTGACCGGGATCGAGGTCCTTTCATGTTCATTTTGCTGGAGCTGGATTAAGAGTTCCTGTGCATGTTGGACAATAAACCGGTGTTGGTCGAGGATGGGATCACAACCTTCTTTGAATATTCCCCCCTTATTGCTGACAGCCGGCGCATCCTCCGTGATTTTTTGTTCAATCGACAATTTTAAAGTCGTACACAATTGAATGGCTAGCCCCAGGTGGATCAATTCATTATGCTGGCTTGATTCCAATAATTGTTGAATAGGCACCAGGGCTGTCAGTGCGCGTTTGAGTTGTATCGTTTCCCTGGGAGATATACGATCCATGGCTGCCTTCCCGATCAAACGCTCAAGATCGCCAATCTGGCGAATGGGTATTTCGTATTCAGGGATCAATTCTCGGTTTGAAACAAAATAGTGGACGGTATCCAATCGCTTATTAATGGCCTCCAGGTGGACCAGGGGCAGGATGACCCATTTGTACATCAACCGTGAACCCATTGGTGAAATGGTCTGGTCAATGACCTGGATAAAGGATTTTCCCCGATCGTGGTGACTTTCGAGGAGTTCCAGGTTTTGAATGGTAAACCGGTCCAGCCAAACATATTCTTCTTCGGGTATACGCTGAATATTCTGGATATGTGCGATTTGATTTTCGGTGGATTTAAGATAATGTAAGGCGGCACCGGCAGCTATCTGGCACAGGGCCATTTCTTCAATTCCGAATCCTTTGAGGCTCGGAACATCAAAATGGTTTAAAATTTTTTCACGGGCATAATCAAACTGAAAAATCCAATCATCCAGGCCATAGGTATAATACCCATTGCCCATTAAACTCACAAATTGTTTAATTGAATTTTTTGCCAATATGATCTCTGAAGGATTTAAACTTTGGATTAGTTTTTCCAAATAAGAAAGTTCCCCTTCAGACACCAAAAATTCACCGGTCGATATATCGATAAATGCAACGCCGTGATGGTTCTTGGGTCCCAGATAAACCGCGGCGAGGAAATTATTTTTCTTCTGATCCAGCAACTGATCACCGGTAATGACACCCGGAGTGATCATTTCAGTGACGGCACGCCGCACTACACGGCCTGGGACCGGCTTTTCCATTTGTTCACAGATCGCTACCCGGAAGCCGGCTTTGACCAGTTTAGGCAGGTAAATATTAAGTGAATGATGAGGAAAACCAGCCAATTCAATGGTACTGCCACCGTTATTTCTTTTGGTTTGAATAATACCCAGCACCCGGGCCGCTGTGATAGCATCTTCTCCAAACGTTTCATAAAAATCGCCAACCCGGAATAAAATAATGGCATCAGGATATTTGCTTTTAACCTGGCCATATTGAGTCATCAACGGCGTAACGGTTGTCTCTGCACTGATTTTCAGTCCGGGGTGTTTAGGGGGTTTAGCCAAAAGTCAATTTTTGGCAAATTTAAACAGTTCATCCAGATCTCAACTTAATCTCTATTATCTCCGTGCAGGGATTCATAATATTTATAGCTTCCAGCACGGATTTTATTATTTTCAAGAAAAGTCTCTGCCAGGTCATAATTCATTGGCTTGCCCTGATTATATTTACACAAAATAAATCCATTATGATTAACGCGTTAGAACCGTTGAATGCCGAAGAAAACGACCTATTAACCCAGGCCTTGCCTTTAGTCGCTATACTGATAGGAAAAGCGGACGGTAATCTGGATGTTAAAGAGTTGGAACTCGCTAAAAAAATTACACATATCCGAACCTTCAATTCTCCGGAATATCTACAAAATTTTTACGAACAGGTAGAAGCGGGTTTTGATAAAAACCTGGATACCTACAACAGTTCATTACCCGGTGATGCCCAACTACGAAGTGAAATGATTTCTACAAAGCTGGAATCCTTAAACCCCGTACTGGCTAAGTTACACCCTAAGATAGGTTCTCAATTGTATAAAGGGTTTCTCCGTTTTGCACAGGAAATTGCTAAAGCCTCGGGTGGCTTTCTTGGATTTATGGCGGTCAATCCGGAGGAATCGAAATGGGTCAGTCTACCGATGTTGGTTCCGATTGAATATGATACAGACGAAGAAGAATAATTCCCGGTTTTTTATTTTAAAATTACAAATCGTTTGCTGGAAACCGATTTCCCCAATTTAAGGGTATAAACATAGGATCCATTATTTAAATCCTGAACGGGTATACTGATGGCATTATCCCCTCTGTTTAAACGGATTGGAATGGTTTTAAGGTTTTTTCCGGAAATATCCTGAAGAAGAATATCGGCCTCCCCGGATTCCATCGCAAGGACCTGGATATTTAAAAGATCTTTTGCCGGATTGGGAAATGCAAAATGGCGACTTTCAAATCCCGCAGATGCCTCAACCACCGGACTGGTTGCACATCCCGCGTTATTTGCAGCTAATACATTCATAAAATATATTCCGGGGAAAAAGGGACCGGGAAATGAGACATCCAATGTACCGATAGAAGTAACCAGCTTGAGATTGATTACCAGGCCATAGACCCCGGGAGTATTTTCTGTGGTTGCTTTCCCTTTTAACACTATACAGCCCAGCACATTTTTGGCCATAGTGCAACCCGGCGGATTACAAAAATATTGAATCCCTTTGGGCAATCCGATGACGGCATTGTTTGGATCCAGCGTAGCGCTTTCCAGCGCAACGACAATGGTTGAAGTTCCGAAAGGAACTGCAATCATATCAGGAACGCGAACAGTGAGTGGAAATTCATAATCCTGATTTATACAGACCGGCTTACTGATGCCACCGGTTTTAGTGGAATCATTGTATGGCCTGGGATAGATCCCGGCTATACTATCTTTATACAAGGTATCCGGTACACAGAGCGGATTTTGTCCATAGATATTGTACATTTGAAAACATGCACAGAACAGAAAAATCAACCTGGTTTTCATATACTAAAGTCTGGTTTGAGGTAATGGAAATTATTCGCACTAAGATAAGCTTACTTCGCTTCATACCCAGTGCCCGATGTGTTTTTACCGCGCTAGTTTTTTGTTTTATAACAATTTCGGTGTTCGCCCAGACCGGGCTAAGGGGAAGAGTGCTGGATGAAACGAGCCACGAGGTGCTGGCAGGAGCGACAGTTAAGATAGGGTCCCGGGGAACCTTTACGGATTTGGGCGGCTTTTTTCATATTGAATTAAGTCCTGGCCCGCAGACGGTAGAAATTTCTTATGTGGGTTATCAAAATAGGGTGATTGAAATAGAAATCAATAAACCGGAATGGACTGATTCCACATTTTTATTGTCCCCGGAGGTCGGCATTTTACAGACTGCTGTCATCAGCGACTCCAGGTTCAGTAAACCACTAGGAGAAAGTTCTGTCTCCATGGAGGTTTTGAAAAGAAATCTGCTGGATCACCTCAATTCGACTTCTGTCGACGAAATCCTGGATAAAGTACCCGGAATAAATATGATCGGAGACCAGGCCAATATTCGCGGAGGTTCAGGATTTAGTTATGGGGCAGGGAGCAGGGTATTATTGATGATAAACGAAGTCCCGGCACTCCAGGCTGATGCAGGCTACCCCAATTGGGATGATATCCCGGTCGAAAATATTGAGCAAATCGAAGTAATCAAAGGGGCATCGTCAGCCATTTATGGATCCTCAGCCCTCAATGGATTGATTCATGTGCGCACGGCTTATGCCAAATCGAATCCAGTCACCCAAGCCTCTTTATTTTACAATCCTGTCCTGGCTCCCAGGGATAAATCGCAACAATGGTGGACCCAGGCTCCCTATGCCCGAGGGGCCAGCCTGAGCCATGCCCGCAAAGCAGGTAAATGGGATTTGGTCGGAGGAGGGTATACTTATCAATCCAGGAGTTACAATCAAACTTCTAAATCGGCCTATCAACGGATTAATGGCAGTATCCAGTACCGGATCTCGGATCGATTATCCGTTGGAAGTCATTTTAACCTGAATTCAAGGGAGTCCAATGGTTTTTTTTATTGGAAAGACGGAGTAAACGCTTTTTTCAGACCGGACAGCCTTACTCTGAGCAATTCAAATTCCTTTAGATTTCATATTGACCCTTATATCACTTATTTTGATCCTACAGGGAATAAACATAGCCTGAGATCGAGGATCTATGTGGTCGACAACCAGGTATCGGGTGGCCAGTCAAACAGCTCTACCCTGGTATACAACGAATACCAGTTTCAAAAAAATTGGGGAAAAACAAAGTGGATGACCACCGCCGGAATAGTTTCAGCGCACAACAAAACCAATTCCCAACTTTTCAGCAGGATACCTTTTATGTCAGAAAACTTAGCAGTTTATTTGCAAGCAGAGAAAAAATTTGCAGAAAGGACTACCTTTTCATTTGGATGGAGGGTCGAAAATTTTAGAGTACACCGCCCGGAAGTTTTTGAAGGGGACACCTTGATTGGAGGGCTTAAGAAAGAACTTAAAAATTTATTCCGGTTGGGTTTGAACACCAGAATTGACCAGTCTACTTTTATACGAGCATCCTGGGGCCAGGGTTTCCGATTTCCGACACTGGCAGAACAATTCATCACAACCACTTTCGGTTCCACATTTATATCACCCAATCCCAGACTAAAAAGTGAAACCGGCTGGACTGCCGAGCTGGGGATTAAACGAGGATTCAAAATTCAGAACTTCCAAGGGTACATCGACGGAGCATTATTTTGGTCCAAATACCGGGATATGATGGAATTTGTGTTTACGGGATTTGTAAAGGGATTTCAGTCGCAAAATATCGGCAATACCGACATCAAAGGTTATGAATTGACTACCGGCGGTAGCTCCACGACTGGAAAACACCGCTGGTCAGTGATCGGTGGATATACTTTTATCAACCCAAGATTTGAGGTGTTTACAGAGGAAGACAACAGGAGGTCATCCGCTGATTTTAACATTCTTAAGTACCGGTCACGACATTTATTCAAACTGGATGTGGAAGATACCTTTGGCCAGTGGATAGTGGGTTCAGGTGTATTATATACCAGTAAAATGGAGGCGATCGATGCCATCTTCGAATTGGTGATCAATGGACTCAAATCGTTCCGCGAGACCCACCGTGGTTTTACGGTTTTTGATCTGAGGATAGCGAGAAAATGGAAACCCTTTACGTTTAACCTTATTTTGAAAAACGCATTCAATGAGGAATATTCCAGCCGTCCGGCATTGATGGACGCACCCAGAAACCTGACTTTCCGTGTAGATTATAAATTGTAAACCTACCTCGGGGATCCTTGTTAAATTAATTAATTAACCCGACATCATGGAGATTACCTTTAATACACCGGCCGTTTTGTTTCCAGCCATCAGTTTGCTGATGCTGGCTTACACCAACCGGTTTCTTGCATTGGCCAACCTGATCCGGAAATTGCACGAAGAATATCAAACCGGTAAAGACAAAAAACTGATTATGCTCCAGATTATGGGCCTGAGGCGAAGGTTATATTATGTGAGGTGGATGCAAGGGTTGGGAGTACTGAGTTTTTTGATCTGTGTAACGACTATGTTTTGCATTTACAGCGGTTGGCAATCGGTTGCCCAGGTATTGTTTGCTTTTAGCCTGATCGCCTTATCCTTTTCGCTGATATTTTCTCTGATTGAGATCGTACAATCTACCAATGCCCTGGAATTGGAGCTCAGTGATATGCAGGATTTGGATGGAGAAGGCTTTTTCAGCGAGTTATGGAAAAAGTACAAACAGGCTAAAAAGGAAAAAGGCCCGGTTTAAAGGGCCTTTGAAAATAATTTTAGGATTATTTTGGAATTCTGAGCATCTGGCCCGGATAAATTTTATCCGGATGTTTAAGCATAGGCTTATTCGCTTCAAAAATTTCAGGGTAACGCATCGGGTCACCATAAAAATGTTTGGCAATTTTGGACAGTGAATCACCGGATTTTACCTCGTACAGGTCGGCTTCCGGCTCACTCACTAAAACGGAAACCCGGTCGTCAACAGAGGCGATACCCTCAACATTACCCAAGGCCAGGATAAGTTTTTCCTTATCCGATTGGGTCTGTGCCTGGCCATAGGCAGTGACTTTATCCCCTTCGATGTCGATGTCTAAATTTTCGATGGATAAGCCGAGGCCAGTGACATAGCTCTGGATGGCAGCTATTCTTCTTTCGCGATCGATAGCCGTGGCGTCTTCTGTCGTTGTTGCGGGAGTTGATTCAGCCTTTTTACCAAATAACTTCTCGCCGGCGGTTTTTAAAAATGAAAATAAACCCATAAATAATGTTTGTTTAAGTTAAAAAATCGAAAACAAAATTACTCCGGTTTTTATTAATATGCATAGTGAGATTCATAGCTTAACTGAATTCTCCAGAAGCCCGGCCCGGGTGGGAAAAATTTGAAATAAAAAGTGGTATATTTGTGCCGCTTTTTAAATATATATATATAAAAAACTTAATATGTTAGGTAAAGGTTTAGTGAAATTTTTCTTTGTTCTTCTGGTGATCGTGTGTGTCCTTCAGTTTTTATTCATGCTCCCCACGAATAGAATTGAAAATAAGGCAGATAAGTTTGCCCAAATGGCAATTGACTCCCTGCCGGATAGTCTGGACGCAGACGCTTCTTATAAATTAGCCCGTGCAGCGTTTTTAGATTCTGTTTCTGATGAGGTGATTTTTAGTATACCGGGTATAAAAAAATATACTTATCAGGAGTTGAAACAACAACAACTGGCTTTAGGATTGGATCTTAAAGGCGGATTGAATACCATCTTACAGGTGGACCTTAAGGATTTTTTGATTCGATTATCAAAAAACAGTCAGGATCCTGATTTCCTGGCCGCTTTGGATAATGCTGAAAAAGCCATGGCCAACGACAACAGGAATTACATCACCATTTTCGGAGAAGAATTCCAGAAGCTGGCAAAAGGGAAAAAACTGGCACCTATATTTCAACGAGATCCGGGTTTAAGAGAACAAATCAACCTGGAGACTTCTGATGCTTCAGTGTTGAATATCCTGCGGACAAAAGCCAATGAGACGGTAAAACTTACTTACGACCGGTTGGTCAACCGGATTGACAAGTTTGGAGTTGTTTCTCCAAACGTTTCATTGGATGCGAGCCGGGATCAAATCTCTGTGGAGCTTCCCGGAGTCGAAAATGCCGAGCGTGCAAAGCGACTGCTTCAAACAACCGCCAAGCTCGAGTTTTTTGATGTATACCGTGCCGGTGACCCCGGAACGACCTCACCCAGTATATTAAACACTCTGGTAGATGCGGATGCAGCCTTAAAATCCAAGATGGGAGAAGATACGATGACCGTGGATTCCACCACCAGGATAGACACCTTAATCAGCCAGGTGCAAGACAGTCTGGGCAATATTATCGATTCTACCTATGCTTATGATACAGTGACCGTGGCCACTGACCCTATGGCCAACAGGGGGCCCTTACTGCGGGACTTTACCCCGAATTTTGTCAACCAGGACCGGACCAGTTTTACCTTCTCTCCTGCTGTTATGGGGGTGAGTGAAGGAAATAGAAGGGATAGGGTACTTAACCTGCTGAATGATCCATCAATAAAAGCACTTTTTCCCAAGGACCTTGAATTCCGATGGTCTGCTAAACCGGTCAGCCTAACCAATACCACCGACGGAGAAAACTCCAGCATGTACTTCCTCTATGCTATTCGCAAGAAAAAAGGGTCTGACGAAGCTCCTATCCAGGGTGAATCCATTGTTCAGGCGCAGCCTTCCTCCAATCGCAATGGACAAACTACGGTGACCTTGAAAATGGATAATGCCGGTTCCAAAACCTGGGCCGACATGACGACAAAAGCTGCCCAAGACAATAACCGGGAGATTGCAATATGCCTGGATGCAGAAGTAGTATCCTGTCCAAGTGTCAATGGGCCTATTACAGGAGGTGATACGGAAATTACCGGAAGTTTTACTGTACAGGAAGCGACTGACCTGGCTAATATACTTCAGGTTGGAAAATTACCCGCAAAAACCAAAATCATTCAGGAGTCCCTCATAGGTCCCTCTTTAGGAAAAGAAAATATCAGAAAAAGTTTATGGTCCATCGGACTGGGCTTTTTTATCGTCTTAGCCTTTATGATCTTCTATTACGGAGGCGGTGGGGTAGTCTCTATTCTGGCGTTGTTAGCCAACCTGCTGTTTATCATCGGATCATTGGCCTCCCTGGGCACTGTTCTTACCTTACCTGGTATTGCCGGTATCGTATTGACCATAGGTATGGCCGTAGATGCGAACGTAATTATTTACGAACGAATAAAAGAAGAATTGCGGTCAGGCAAGTCGTTGTTTACTTCTGTTGCCGAAGGGTTTAAACTATCCCTGGCTGCCATCCTGGATTCCAACGTTACTACTTTATTAATGGGGGTTATCCTCATCTATTTTGGTATTGGTCCTATCAAAGGATTTGGTACTGTGCTCGTGGTCGGTATCGTCTTCACGGTATTCACCGCTTTATTGATGACGCGTTTAATCATTGATTCCTGGTTAAGTAAAGGAAAGCCCCTGACCTTTTGGACTAAGTATACGGAGAACGTCTTCAAACGCTTCAACGTAAACTGGATTGGGATGAGGTTTAAAGCCTATATTTTTTCGGGTACGCTGATCGTGCTTGGTTTGATCTCCATTTTTACCCGTGGTTTTGATCTGGGTGTGGATTTTAAAGGTGGTTATTCCTATAATATTGACATGGGCTCCAACACCCATTCTGCTGACCAGATCCGTGAGGTACTTCAAAAAACGCTGGGAGGCACTCCGGTCATTAAGGCAATCGACGTGACCAATACGTATAATATCACCACGGCCTATCTCATTAACGACCAGGATGCAGATGCTCCTGAACGCGTTTTATCTAAAATCCATGAAGGATTAATTACCCTACCCGGCGTGGAAAGTCTTAAAATTGAAGAACTCAGGAATACCAATGGCAAGGGAATGCACGTAACGAGTTTTACTAAAGTCGGGCCGACGATAGCGGATGATATCCGAGCGAGTGCTATCTGGTCGACCCTGCTCGGATTATTGGTGATCTTTTTATATATTTTAATCCGGTTCAACAGATGGCAATTTAGTTTGGGCGCTACGGTGGCCCTGGCCCATGATGTATTGATCACGATTGGTATTTTCTCTTTGCTGCATGGCTGGTTTCCCATATCCATGGAGATCGATCAGGCTTTTATAGCGGCTATCCTTACCTTAATCGGTTATTCCATCAATGACACGGTAATTATTTTTGACCGGATCCGTGAATTTTTGGGACATTATTCTACAAAAAGTGAATCGGAAATTGTTAATGATGCCATCAACAGTACCCTTACCAGGACGGTGATCACCTCCTTGACGGTGTTTTTTACCATATTTGTATTGCTGGTATTCGGTGGTTCGTCGATCAAAGGTTTCGCTTTTGCTATGACCATCGGGGTCTTGGTGGGTAGTTATTCTACTATTTTTATCGCTGCACCGATTTTGGTAGATTTTAGTAAAAAATCCAATGAACCTAAAAACGCTGCATCGGTGGTGAAAAAAGGATTATCTAAACAACCTTTACAACCCGTAGGAGCTAAAACAAAATAGGGTTTACCATTCGCAAATGCTCATTCTCCAAGAGCCTGCTTGACAATCCAGCAGGCTCTTTGTATTTTTAGTAGTTCAAACCCGATTTGGAATAATGAATTTTACCCGTTTTATTCAATTTGTCTTTTATACTTTCTGTATTTTTTTGTTCCAGTGGTGTACCACCATCCAGAAAGCAAAAACAGGGACGGACGCATTTGATCGCAAACAATTTTTTTTGGCCGCTTCGTTGTATGAAAAAGAGTTTGAAGAAAATTCGGATAAAAATATCAAAGCAAAACTGGCTTATGGAGCTGCCATGGCCTATCAAAAAACCAATGAAACCACTAAATCTATCCCGTGGTTTCGCGAAGCTGCCCAACTTGGATTTGGTGATGCAGCCTGGAGGAATTACGGCCTTGCTCTGATTCAAAACCGACAATACGATGAAGCCATCACCGTTTTTGATGCCCGGATGCAGGAGAAAGGAAATTCGGACGAATTCCGCCTTTTATTATCTTCTGCGAGACAAGCCCGTACCCTTTACCTGGAGAAACTGGATATCTATACTATAGACCCTATGCCTTTCAATACCGAGGCATCTGAATATGCGCCGGTGCTAAACCCAGACGGAACCCTGGTATTCACCTCTGATCGCCCAACCGGCACCGGGGAAGAAAATTACAAATGGACGGGCAGGAAGTTTTCTGATTTGTTTGTAACTACGGCTTCTGCATCCGACGCAAATTTGATGGATCCTGTCATTAACACCATTGCTAATGAAGGCACCGCTTGTTTTAGCAGTGATGGTCAAACTATGTTTTTTACCCGTTGCGGACTTTCCGTAGATATCAGTGATGCCTACTGTAAGATTTATTATACCCAAAAAACCAATTCTTCCTGGACCGAACCGGTGGCGTTGAATTTTCAAAAAGAACAAATCAACTATATGCACCCCTGCATGGCGGCCAATGATTCCGTTTTGTTTTTTGTTTCGGACAACGAAAAAGGGGAGGGCGGTTTTGATATTTATTATACAGAATGGGTTGATCAATCCTGGTCGGAACCTGAACGTTTAGGCAGACGGATCAATACTGAAAACAATGAAAAGTTTCCTTTTATGTATGCCGACACGCTTTATTTTGCCTCTGACCGGCTGGGGGGACTGGGCGGACTGGACATCTATAAATCCTTTGTCAATGCGGAAGGAGACTGGCAACCTCCGATCAATCTCAAATCGCCGATCAACAGCAGCGAAGATGATTTTGGACTCATTATTGATCCAACCCTGATCGTTAACGGTAACCTCAACGGATATTTCAGTTCTTCGCGTCTCGGAGGAATGGGCAAAGATGATATCTACCGATTTACCCGAACTAAAACCGATGAATCGGTTTTGATCGCCAACGTTCCGGAAAAACCAAAAGACTCATCCGTCGCGAAACCGATTAATTACAAAGCATTTTTATCGATTCATGTCATTCAACCGGTGCGGGCCAATGCGGACGACCCCAATAGCCCGGTCATTGATAAAAAATCCATTCCAAATGCCCTGGTCTTACTGAGGGAAGGGACTACCCCAACACAACTCCAGACCAATACCAATGGGTTTGTATTAAAGGAAATCAATTACGACCAGAATTACTTTATACTGGCTAATACCCCGGGATTGCTCAATTCGAGTAAACTTTTAAGTACGTTTGACGCCAGGGATCCCAATAACCCGATTAAAACCTTTAATGTAGAAATCGTTTTGGATAAGTCATTTGCCGGTAAGGAAATCCTGATTCCCGATATTTTTTACGATTTGGATAAATGGGCTATCCGGGAAGATGCCGCCCCGCCTTTGGATCAACTGACTCAATTACTCAAAGACAATCCCAGAATCCGGATCCAGTTGTCATCCCATACGGACTGCCGCGGTACCGACCCTTATAATCAGGAACTTTCGCAAAAAAGAGCCCAGGCGGCCATAGAATATCTGATACAAAAAGGTATAGCAGCCAACCGGCTGGTTCCCCGCGGATTTGGTGAATCCCAATTGATGAATAAATGTATCTGCGAACAATGTACAGAAGATGAGCATCAATCCAACCGCAGGACTACTTTCCTGATTATGGAGTAAGGGTAAGCGTCCTTAGATCTTTCCATATCATTCCTTTGTTTTCTTTATTGCCGGCCACCCGGGCAACAGGGTCAGTCAGATAAATATAAAAGGGTTCGAAATAAGTCAATTGATAAGGCTTGAGCAGGATATTTAATCCCATTTCCATTGGTGGTATTCCAAAAGATATCACCAGTCGGATTTGTTTTTGGGCCCAAAGCAGTTGGTAGTTGATCTTGAGATCCGGATTATAAACCTGATGGCACGATCTCATCCCCGGCCAGTCAAAAGCCTGAATCATTTTATCTGTAAAAAGGATCTCATCCGGCGCAAGTTTATTATGGATAAGTATAATTTCCCCGGCATTGTCCCAGGTTGTGTCCAGGTCAGGTGCGTTATAATGCCGGATGGAGTGCAGAAAATGATTCATTCGTCGCGGGACCCTGTATTACCTGAATGGCGGTGCATATTGAAATTACTTATATTTGCAAATATAAATTATACTTGTCATCCTATGGCTTATTCAATTAAAATAGAAAAAACTAAAAATTCGCGTTTAGATCAAATTGATTTAGAGCATGTGGTTTTCGGTCACACCTTTACAGATCATATGTTTGTGGCGGATTATTTGGATGGACAATGGACCAATTTTGAAATAAAACCGGTGAGTGAAATGCTTATCCATCCTGCTAATCTTACCTTACATTACGGTCAGGCTATTTTTGAAGGAATGAAAGCAACCAAAGACCTGGATGGGGCTCCTGTATTGTTTCGGCCTGAACTCAATGCCAGAAGAATGAATTTTTCAGCTCGTCGTATGTGTATGGCTGAAATCCCGGAAGACCTGTTTTTAGAAGCATTGACTACACTCATTGACCTGGATTCCAATTGGATCCCTCAAAATGAAGAAGGAGCACTTTATATCCGTCCCTATATGTTTGCTATGGACAGTTTTATTGGTGTGGCTGCTTCTGAAACCTACCGTTTTGTAGTTTTCCTGATGCCGGTAGGACCTTATTATTCCAATCCTATCAAACTATGGGTAGAACGCAAATATGCCAGGGCAGTTAAGGGAGGGACCGGAGAAGCCAAAGCTTGCGGCAACTATGCGGGTTCCCTTTACCCGGCCAAACTAGCCAGACAAAAAGGATTTGATCAGCTATTGTGGACCGATGCCTTAGAACATAAATGGGTGGAGGAAAGCGGCACCATGAATGTATTTTTTGTGATCGGTGATTCAGTCGTCACCCCTTCATTGGATGGTTCCATCCTCCATGGAATTACCCGGGAGTCGGCAATCACTATTTTAAAGGAGAAGGGATATAAGGTTGAAGAAAGGCCGGTCAGCATAGATGAACTATTCCAGGCGCACGAAAAAGGTATACTTACAGAAGCTTTCGGAGTAGGTACAGCGGTAGTGGTGATCCCATTCAAATCCATAACAGACGAAAACAAAACCCTCAATTTTCAGCCTGAGACGTTTAAGATATCCAGTTTGATAAAGGCAGAATTGACCGGATTGAAAAAAGGTACTATTCCAGACCGGCATGGATGGATATACCCAATTAAGAACCTGGAACCCGTATCAGCATAAGAAGAACCCGGGGTTAGCTGATTTATTTTATTTTCCGCCGTTTAATCACTGGTGATTATTCTGGTTTAAAGCACCGTTCAAGTATAGATATTACTTGTGCATCGTGGACCTTTTTATATCCCGTGGCGACTGAAGGAGATGCCGGACGGGTAATCGGTTCAAATACTCCAGGTAATATACTATTGATGTATATCCAACCCCCCATATTAAAAGGCTCTTCCTGAACCCAATACAATTTGGCTTTTTTATACTTCGTCAGCAATAAGTCCATTTGACTGGCAGGTAGTGGATACAATTGTTCAATTCGAACCAGTGCAATATCTTCCCGTTTGTACTCTGTCCTGCGGCGAAGGAGTTCGTAATACAATTGACCGGAACAGAAAAAAGCTTTGGTAATCTTTTTTGAATTGGCCATAGTGGGGTCGTCAATGATCTCCAGAAATTGGGAGTCATTCGTAAAATCTGAAACCGGAGAAACACATAAAGGATCCCTGAGCATAGATTTTGGCGACATGACTATCAGAGGTTTACGGAAAGGCCGGGCGAGTTGGCGTCGTAATGCGTGAAAAAAATTGGCCGGAGTGGTTATATTACAGATGCACCAATTACAATCTGCACTGACCTGAAGAAAACGTTCTGGCCTGGCATTGGAATGCTCTGGCCCCTGTCCATCGTAGCCATGAGGTAGCAGCATCACCAGCCCACTCATTCGTTGCCATTTGGCTTCGGCGGAAGCTATAAATTGATCCACCATGGTCTGAGCTCCATTATAAAAATCTCCGAATTGCGCTTCCCAGATCACCAGATGGTCCGGGGAGGCTAAAGAATACCCATATTCAAAACCGAGTACGCCGAATTCGGACAATAAACTGTTGTATATAAAAAACCTGCCTGATGTATCCGGCAAGGAGCTCAAACGGTTGTATTCGGCGTTGGTTTCCGCATCATAAAATACCGCGTGCCGATGTGAAAACGTCCCTCTTTTAACATCCTGGCCGCTAATACGCACATTCTTTCCCTCTTTGAGCAGAGATCCGTAAGCCAATAATTCTGCCAATGCCCAGTCAAGTTTGCCGGACCCTGTCATTTCCTGATAGGTCTTCATCATCCGGTTAATTTGCGCGAGGGGATGAAACCCTTCCGGGATTTGGAGCAAGTGCTGAATGACCTGTTCCAAAGTGGTTTTCTGTATTCCCGTTATTGGAGACTGCTCAAAATCAACGGGCCGGTTGGATTTTACCAATGCCTTCCAGGCCAGATCAGGTTCCTGGTAGACATAGGGCAGAGTCTTTTGTTTGACCATATCCAACCGGTCCTGCAATACATTCCAGAATTCCTGTTCCATGGATTCGGCCAGCTCTTTTTGTACCTCTCCTCTGGCAATGAGTTTTTTGGTATAAAGGGCTCTTGAATTGGGATGATTTGAAATGATTTTGTACATCTCCGGCTGGGTAAATTTAGGCTCATCGGACTCATTGTGGCCATGCTTTCGGTAACATACCATATCAATATAGACATCCGTGTTAAACATTTGCCGGTATTCAGTAGCCAGTTCTGCCGCATAAATGACTGCCTCCGGGTCATCTCCATTGACGTGGAAGACCGGAGCCTGGATGGTAGCAGCAATACTGCTGCAATAAGTAGATGAACGGGCATCATCAAAATCCGTGGTAAATCCAATCTGATTATTGATAATAAAATGAATGGTGCCCCCGACATAATACCCTTTCAATTGGCTCATTTGGGCAATTTCATAGACGACCCCCTGGCCGGCTATGGCAGCATCACCATGTATTAAAATGGTCAGTATCCGGTCATAATTACTCTGGTACAATACATCGGCTTTTGCCCTGGCCATACCCATTACCACTGGGTCAACAGCCTCCAGGTGAGATGGATTGGGGGCCAGTTTAAGATATACGGACTTGCCTCCTTCAACCTGAACCTGAGATGAAAATCCCTGGTGATATTTGACATCCCCTGAGCCAAAGCTCAGATCTGGAACAGCCGTGCCTTCGAATTCATTAAAAATTTGTTCGTACGTTTTGCCCACAATATTGGCCAGGACATTCAGTCGTCCGCGGTGGGCCATTCCGATGATCACTTCTTCCACACCCTGTTCCACCCCGGATTCAATCATGGCATCGAGGGCGGCAATGGTGGTTTCACCACCTTCAAGAGAAAACCTTTTTTGGCCTACATATTTTTTATGCAAAAATTCTTCAAAAATGACGGCTTCATTCAATTTATGCAGGATACGTTTTTTTTGATCCAGTTTGAGGCCAAAATCTTCCTCGATAGCCCGCCGTTCGATGTGTTCCCTCAACCACATCCGCTTTTCTTTATTATTGAGGTGGTTGTATTCAAATCCAATATTGCCGCAATAGGTGGCATTCAGTTTATCGATGACCTGTTGCAGACTTCCCCCGGGCATGCCGAGTTCGTCAGCAGCCTTAAAGGTTTGATTCAGGTCAGCATCCTCCAGACCATAGTCGGAAAGGTCGAGGTGGGGTTGCCGGTCACGTCTTTGCCGGATAGGATTAGTTGTAGATAATAAATGGCCCCGGTCCCGGAATCCATGAATCAGGGCCATTACCTTAAATTCTTTCTCTACCTGGACGGTATTCACAGTTGCTGACAATCCAGTAGTGGATTTATCCGCAAAGTCATAGCCGGAAAAAAACAATTTCCACCCCTGGTCGAGGCTTTCATCATTGTTTAGGTATTGTTGGTACAGACGGTCTATATATTCCGGGTGGGCATTATATACGGCAGAGTAATCTTTCATTTAGTTAGACTTTATTTCCAATTGGTTGGCTAGGAGGGTACAAAAATAAGCAGGTATTTGTTTTCCGGTAAAAGTGATTTGTATTAAAATAATATTATATGTATATATTATTGATTGTTATATAAATATACATATACTGTTTTTTGTCATTCAATTTATTGCTTGCGTATGGAAATATCACTATATTTGCGCCCGCGTTTAACCAAAAGATTATTTTAATGGCAAATATTAAAGGTTCTAAAAAAAGAGCAGAGCTCGCAGACGTCCGGAGAACATCTAACCGGTTCAATAAAAAGACAGCGAGGACGGCAATAGCCAGGCTTAGGGAAATTACAGACAAAACAGATGCCGATACATTTTTGAAAAAAGTCAATAGCCTGGTAGACAGGCTGGCTAAAAAAAATACCTGGCATAAAAACAAAGCAGCCAATTTAAAGAGCAAACTAACCAAACACGTAAACGGGTTAAAATAAACCCTTTCTACGTAGTGAAAATCATTTCGAATTGGTGCATTGATCCTGGGTTCAATGCACCAATTTATTTTTAAAAGACCACGCTCCACATGTTTTATCCGGCCACCATTTCTTCCCTCGTTCAGTTAACAGAAGAATCCGTGGATTTGGAAATTCTCCCAGCAACGGTGGATACTCACTTGTTTAAGTTTCAGGCAGGGCAGTACCTTACACTCCGCATACCACAATTCGCTAAAACGGCACATCGTTCGTATTCGTTGAGTGCAGCACCTTACGAAAACAAACTCCGCATTGGGATCAAGAGGGTCGATAAAGGCCTTGTTTCTAACTATCTGTGCCAGCAAGCCAAAGTAGGAGACCCACTTGAAATCATGGTTCCCCAGGGCAATTTTATATTGCCGACGCACCAGGACCCTTTGAATTTGGTTGTATTTGCTTCCGGTAGTGGCATTACGCCGATCATGGCCATGATCAAACAGGAATTTTATTTACACAAACAAAGCAAGGTGATTTTGTTTTATGGAAATAAAAATGAACCCTCCAGCATGTATACTGAAGAATTAAACTCCCTGGCAACAGTTTATCCGGGGCAACTTGAGATGCTGCACATCTTCAGTAAACAAAAAGCGGCTAGTGAAGAGCTTGAAGGGCGTATCGATGAACATAAATTATCCCGATGGAAATTAAATCTGTTTAGCATCCATGATACAGATTATTTCCTCCTCTGTGGTCCGGGCAACATGGTTTCCCATCTGGAGACTGCCCTTAAATCTTATCACATTGAACCATCCAGAATCCTGACAGAATATTTTTCAGCTCCACAAATTTCTCCCCTGCAAGCAGCCGAACAGCCTACAACAGCCCCTGTTTCCGGTCATACGATCCGGATCAAGTTTGAAAATAAAACGCATGTGCTTTCGGTTAAAAACAATAAACAGGTGGTTTTAGATGAGGGGATTAAATACGGACTGGACCTTCCTTATTCCTGTAAAAGCGGGGTATGCAGTACGTGCCAGGCCAGGCTTTTGAGCGGGGAAGTCAGGATGGACAATAATTATGTTTTGGGAGAATCTGAATTAAAACAAGGATATATACTCACTTGCCAGAGCCATCCGGTTTCCAATGAAATCAGCGTGGATTACGACATGAAATAAAAGAGTTTCAGATTGTTGGATGTAGCCTTCAATTCTTTTGTTTCCCTGACCCTGCATAGATTTAGTTGAAGATACACACCACCTGATATGTTTTTGAGGTTTGGAATCAAGCAAAACTCAAGACGGATAGCTGATACATTTTGAGCGTAAAACAGTTTACCTGCCTGCAGCATGGGTAGTCCGTTTCTTCATCCTAAAATTGAATTTGTTTCTTAAGCTTATATCTGTATCACTATACTTGATGATTTTATTTGATATAAATCATAACCTTAAAATTTTTACAAAATAAATAGCTAAAAGGCTCCGTTTAGATTTTTAGATTTTGGTTAAGAATATCTAAAGGTAACTTTTCAAATCACGATCGCTCTTAATTCCGACAAGCTGAGCATGACCACCTTATGCCTATTATAGAATTTATTATTCATGTCTAAAACAAAGACCACTGTGAGAATTAATTATTCATTGAAAAATAAATGTTCAAACATCCTCGTAGTTGTTTCTTACCTATTGTTTATACCCTTGTTTACAAACTTTAGCAATGACCAACAAGGAGTTTTTCTGACGAACGCTTCATTAAAATCAGGAATGCCTGATAATGAGGAATCTTTCACCCTGATCAATCTGCACCTTAAGGCTTTTTTACAAGGTCCTTTTAACCCTGCTTCCTCTACGATGTCGGATGCTTTGCGCAGTGGTAGCTTATTACCGGGTAATGACCCTTATACTGAATTTCCAAACCCCATAAACACCACAACAGGGGCTGGTGTATTTCTTGTGGCCGATGCTAATAATGCCATTGTTGATTGGATTTTGATCGAATTAAGGGATGCTGCTTCTCCCACTACGGTATTGGGAAGCAGGAGTGCATTGATTCAACGGGATGGCGATATTGTTTCAGCTACCGATGGGGTTTCGGATATTCAATTTCTCAGCACCGATCTTTCTCCGGCCTCCATCCCCGCCAGTATACACCTATTCATAAAACACAGAAATCATCTGGCGATCCGGACTATGGAAGCTCAAATCACGCAAACCGGTACTATAACCTACGATTTTACAACCAGTCAGGCTATGGCCGTGGGCACCAACCCTATGGCCACCTTGAATGCTGGAAGCACCCTATTTGGACTGTGGGGGGGCAATGTCAACGGTGATTCTAAAGTGAGGTATACCAATAGTGTAGTCCCACTGATTTCATCTGATGCTATAGGGGTTTTTAACGCGTTGGGCGGAATCACCAGCGGTGAAATGTTAAATGTGTACAATATCCATGATGTTAATTTAGACAGACATGTAAGGTATACTGACAAAATAGTGCCAACCATTCCGTCAGACGCGCTTATTATTTTTAATTTCTTGGCCGGCAACTCTGCAGGTCAGGCTAACCAGGGCTTTTAATACTTTAAATCATGAAACCATTTTTTATCCTCTTCCTTTTTTCCCTTTGTGTAGTTGGGCTAAACGCTCAAATTCAGGGCAACAGCATTACTGCCAACCTGGTCAAACTTAGTGAAACCAGCATCGCAGTTGATTTTGTGGTAGGTCCTTCCGCCGACCTGAGTGGTACAGGCAATCCGATTTCTGTATTATTAAGAATTCCAAACGCGTATTTACCCAACGCCTCAACCATTGCGCTGGCCAGCAGCGCCGTTTCGCTGGCACTGGCACAAGCGGCAGACGATGGAAATGGATTCTTTATTTATTATTATCAAGGACCCGCATTGGATCTCAGTAGCCCGGCCTGGGACAACGGAGTCACTACCCGAGTCGGGGTTTTTAACGTGGCCGGATCTCCGGGTAGTATCCAATTGTCAGGCGGTCAGTATGGTTCTACTGGTGCGCCTAATGGCTCGGGAGGATATACCTGGTCCGGCACTGCACTGCTTACCAATAATACAGCAACCAATCTGGTTTCCTGGCCTATCAGTCAAAGTTTAACATTGCCCTTGCAGTTTACTGAATTTAATCTATTCAGATCAGGGTTATCGGCACAATTACAATGGACTACTTTTTCCGAAATAAATACCTCCCATTTCGAAATCCAACGAAGTAACAATAACCTAACCTGGGAAACACTGAACCAGGTTGCCGCCGCAGGACACAGTTCCACCAAAAGAAATTATACCTATCAGGATCCGTTGCGTGCGACACAGGATAAGGTGTCCGGCACTCTTTATTACCGTATTAAAAGTATAGACCAGGATCAGTTTTTTAGTTATTCTGCAGTCAAACATATTCAGGTAGGGTCTGGTCCCCGGGTCAACCTGAGGAATACGCTGGTGCGGGATAGATTAGTTATCCAATACCAGGATTTAGATGAAAGGATCATTGAATTTAAAATTGTTGATGTGCAGGGTAGGGTACATTTTGTAAATAAAACCACCCTTAATGAATCCAGCGGGACTTTTGAACTTTCACAAGGGATTAATGTATTGCCCATCGGAGTATACCACCTTATCAGTCTGAACCCTATTGGAAAGCTGTCATCTATACGGTTTGTAAAAACAGGAAATTAAGGTTGCGAATTATTTTTGCACCATGGTCTAAACGAATGGAAAATAGTATTCATTCCTCACTGTTACCCGGAGCCTGGCAAATGACAATAAGCTGTATTCGATGCCCCCGGTACTATGGCCAACTACAAACCAACCCTGACGGGCATGCACCAGTAAAATACCCATAGTTATTTCAACCATATATAGGCAATCCATTTTTTTCTAAAATCCAGGATCAAGGCAAGTCCACCGGTCAATTCAAACAAGGTAATGAACCAGACTATTCCGTTGCCCAAAGGTAAAAAATTCGATTCCAGGAATTCACCAAAACCACCTGCTGTCCCGGCACGCATCCTCATGATGGAATGGCTGATAAATATAATCCCCAATATCGACCTCAGCAAAGTAAGTGGTCTGTACCCAGTCAAGATAGGTCAATATTGCAAAATCTGACTGAATATTGCGTAATTTTATAACCACACATTTTTTAAATTATTATGGCAATATATTCTAACGGTAATTCCCGGATCAATCTTGGTGGAGGCAGCAGGACTGGGTTTCGGTGGGGAGGCTTATTGGTGGCAGTTTTGTTTGCTGGCTTTTCATTATGTAAATACTATTCCAGTTCGCAATTGAATGAAGTCACAGGCGAAACCCAACGGGTAGGTACGATTACCAAGGAACAGGAAATGATGCTGGGTGTTGAAAGTGCGCCGAGGATGGCGCAGGAATATGGGGGCTTATATCCGGATGAAAAAGCTCAGGCTTATGTCAAACAGATTGGCCAGCGCATCGTTCAAAATTCTGCGGCAAATCAATCGGGTTATACCTATGACTTTCATTTATTGGCTGATCCTCAGGTTGTCAATGCATTCGCTCTTCCGGGTGGCCAGGTATTTATTACCTATGCATTGTTTTCAAGATTATCTAAGGAAGATCAATTGGCCGGTGTTCTGGGTCATGAGATAGGTCATGTGATTGCCAGGCATAGTGCGGAACGAATGGCACAACAAGAACTAGCACAAGGCCTCACGGGGGCGGCGGTCATTGCAGCAGGAGATTACAACTCGGCACAGGGGATCCAAATGATTGCCAATATGGTGGGAATGAAATATGGTCGTGATCAGGAATTGGAATCCGATGATCTGGGTGTCCGATTTATGTTTGAGTCGGGGTTTGATCCCAGGGCTTTGATCGATGTCATGCGGATTCTGGAAGAGGCGTCTCAGGGAGGTCAGCGGCAACCGGAATTTTTCAGCACCCACCCCAATCCTGAAAACAGGGTACAAAAAATAAATGAGGCCATCGTAAAATATTCCCAGGGAAAATCATTTGGGGAACCTGCTATTAAATTAAAAGATCCCAATTTTAGATAGAGAATGATTTGAAATTAAATCGCATGGCCAAATTGAAAAAATAATTATTAATCTATATACATCTGATACTGATTAATGAATACACTCAGGAGAACGGTGTTTTTAATTTTGATCAGTTTACTTTTTTTCGTTTTAAAACTGGAAGGGCTAAGACCCTGTATAGCCGTTGAAAGTAATTATCGAAGTTGCGTGGATTGGGGACACCCTCCTTACACCTATCAATGGAGTGATAATTTCCAGTTAAAAGACAGGGATTACGTATCGAATGGCCATTATACCGTTGAAATCACAGATTCCGTGAGTTGCTCCAATCAAACGGTCTATACCATCCAAAGTCCGGATCAATTGATTATGTCGATCGTGAGCATTTCCCCTTCCTGTAAATCCTTTGGAAATGGGCGTGTCACCACCCGGATGACCGGAGGTAAGCCACCCTATCAATATCTTTGGGGCAATGGAAGTACTGCTCCGGATGCTAATAGCCTGGACCCGGGGGTACATCGGATACAAATAACAGACGACAATTTATATTCTGTAGAGTATCCTATTCCAATGCTGAATCAGGCTGCTGAGATTTATGTGCGGTACGATACAATTTGTGCAAACGATTCAATCCGGATTGGGAACAACATTTATAATCAAACCGGAAAATATCAAGATACGATATGGAATGATCAGGGTTGCGATAGTATTTTGACAACCCATCTATGGGTGGCCTTTCCCATTATATTATCGGCCACGGTCAACCAACCAACCTGCCACGACCGCGAAGATGGCAGCCTCGATCTTTTAGTGACCGATGTTTCACCTGATCTTAGTTTTTTTTTGAACAATATTGAAATTGACCTGGCACAACTCAAAAATTTGTCTGCCGGGAATTTTGTATTTAAAGTGCAGAATGGATGGGGTTGTGTTGAGGAAGGAAAATTTACCCTGATCAACCCTGATTTATTAACCCTTGACATAGGAAAAGATAGATTGGTAAACTATGCTGATTCTTTAACAATCCAGGTTACGACTAATCTGAGTCCTTCCAATATCAAAGTGGTAAGTTGGACTAGTCTTCCTGAACAAACACATTGCCTGGATTGTAAGTTGGAATATAAATATTTGCCCAAGTAAGATCATGTCCTGAATGTTTATGTAGAAAGTTATACAGGGTGTACAGAAGAAAGGGAAATTAAAATCAAAATAAACGGTGAGTTTAAACTATTTGTACCCAATGTATTCAGGCCTTCCGATGCGGCACAATTTAAAAATCAATTTCTTACGATCTATTCCGGCAAAGGAATCGCCCGGATAGAATATTTCAGAATTTTTAACCGCTTAGGCAGCCCGGTATTCGAAGCCAATAATATCATTCCCAATGAATTTTATGAAGGATGGGATGGCCGGTATAAGCATCAGTGTTAATCAGCAGGCCCTAATTAAAATCGAGATTTTTTTCCTGGTTTTATTTCAAATAAATTGTCCCTTAAATCTGTGTAAACAAATATGATAAATTCTTGCAAAATCCGTGCATCTGCCCTTGCTCGTTCCTCGCTGTCCCCATCCCGTCGCGACGGGACTAAACGGGACTGGGGAACCCTCTTTTTTGGCCTTAGTGCCATATTTCATCGATCCGAAGCATCGATCCGAAGCATCGATCCGAAGCATCGATCCGAAGCATCGATCCGAAGCATCGATCCGAAGCATCGATCCGAAGCATCGATC
>JAWXBI010000220.1:0-7173 GCA_034439915.1 Saprospiraceae bacterium
ACGGCTGCCCGCAAGTGACTGCCACCGCTGCCCGCAAGTGACTGCCACCGCTGCCCGCAAGTGACTGCCACCGCTGCCCGCAAGTGCTGTCACCAAGTGGCTCCAATTTATTTTGCCAGAATGAATAATTTAGCTGAACGCACTACACTATATGAAATACCAGCCATTTCAGTTATACCATATTTACAACCAGGGAAATAACCGGCAGAAAATATTTTTTAGTGAGGAAAATTACAGATACTTCAAAAAGAAGATAAAAAAATATATATGCTCAAATGCTGAGTTGCTGGCTTATTGTTTAATGCCCAACCATTTTCATCTGTTAATTTACACTAAATCGTCTTCCATACAGCCCTATAAGAGTGCAGGTATGCAGAGTCTGTCATTTGCCATAAGCCAGTTATTGAGTTCGTACACTAAGGCAATCAATCTTCAGGAAAACAGAACAGGTTCTTTATTTAGATCAAAAACTAAAGCAAATGACGGTTGGGACAATGACCCTGATTATACCAGCATAGAATATTTTGACGGTGAACGGGTTACATTTATAGACAATTGGTTTGCACAAAATGTTTTTCGTTACATCCATGAAAATCCGGTAAAGGCTGGTTTGGTGCCGGTAAAAGAACATTGGCGTTATTCCTCTGTATCGGAATATCTCGAGGTATCCCAAGAACCGATATGCAATATTAAATTGGGAAGGGAATTGATTGGATTATCTGCTAAGGCTGGCTAAGTGACAGCCACTGGCTTCCCTAGAGCTACCAAGGTGGCTGCCACTGGCTTCCCTAGAGCTACCAAAGGTGGCTGCCACTGGGCTTCCCTAGAGCTACCAAGGTGGCTGCCACTGGGCTTCCCTAGAGCTACCAAGGTGGATGCCACTGGCTTCCCTAGAGCTACCAAGGTGGATGCCACTGGGCTTCCCTAGAGCTACCAAGGTGGCTGCCACTGGCTTCCCTAAAGCTACCAAGGTGGCTGCCACTGGCTTCCCTAGAGCTACCAAGGTGGCTGCCACTGGCTTCCCTAAAGCTACCAAGGTGGCTGCCACTGGCTTCCCTAAAGCTACCAAGGTGGCTGCCACCTGGCTTCCCTCCTACCATAGGTCACTTCGCAGAAGCAAACAGATGATTACTTTGGTGTAATCCCGTGGGTTAGGGTACGGGACTATTGCAATACAACTTTGTATCGTGCGCAATTTATTGAGGTGAGTTTGCTCGGTATAATGTGCTTTGCTTCTCACCAGTAAAAAGCTAATTTTATAATCCCATTTGTGTATGGGATCTATATGCATATGGTAATTTCTGCAGTAAAACGTATATTTTTTTTTGGGAGCATTCTGATAGTAATGCTTTTAGGGGGATGTAAGACTTCAGTCCCCATCCTCCAGTCACCGGATGGCAGAATAGTTTTTGAACTTGGACTTAACCAAGGAGTACCTCAATACCGGATCTCATTTCAAGGACAGGTCATAATGGATTCTTCCTTACTAGGATTGGTATGTGCCGATTCACTGGATTTTACACGGGGTATACATTTGGGAAAAATCAGGAAACGAAAAGGAAATGACCGGTATGATCTGGTGGTTGGCAAGACCCGTGATGTCAATGAAGCTTATCATGAGATGGAGGTTACCTGGACTAATGAACAAAAAAAGAAAATAAAATTCATTGCCAGGGCCTATAATGATGGTATTGCTTTTAGATATTTGTTTCCCTCTCAAGCCAGTTGGTCTGAATTGTTCCTGGAGGATGAGTTTTCTCAATTCAATTTTAAGGGGGACCCCAATAGCCTGGTCTTGCTCAGGCAAAATTTTATTACTTCACATGAAGGATTGTACACTGAAGCTTCATTGTCTAAAATCAATGATGATACCCTGATCGATCTCCCTGCCTTATTTATTACCCCCAAAAAAACCTATGTGGCAATTACCGAAGCTGCATTATCGGATTATGCCAGCATGTATCTGAATAAACAAAATGGGATACTTACCAGTGTATTATCGCCCTTGCCGGATCAATCCGGCATTGCGGTCAAAGCAACACTTCCCCATCAAAGCCCCTGGCGTGTCCTCCTGATCAGCAATCGGCTGGGAGCCTTGATCGAATCCAATCTAATCACCAACCTCTGCCCACCAACCACCCTAAAAGATGTCTCCTGGATCAAACCCGGTAAAACTACCTTTCCCTGGTGGAATGGAAACATCATGCCCGATTCTATCCCCGGTGGCAATAATTTTGAAACCAATAAATATTATATCGATTTCTGTGCACGGAATGGAATCGAATATCACTCTATCGTGGAATACGGGGGCCATCAATGGTATGTGGACGACGGTACTAATTACCAACCCGGACCACATGCAGATTTGACCACTCCGGTACCCGGATTGGATATGAAAAAAGTATGTGATTATGCCCACAGTCAGGGAGTCAAACCCAGGGTCTGGGTGCATTGGGCTGCTTTATATCCCAAAATAGATACTGCTTTTGTTTTATTCGAATCCTGGGGACTTACCGGTATGATGATTGATTTTATGGACCGGGATGACCAGGAGATGGTGCAGATCCAGGAAGAAATGTTAGTAAAAGCAGCAAAACATAAACTGCATGTACAATTTCACGGGGCTTATAAACCAACAGGTATGCATCGAACCTATCCCAATGAGCTGACCCGCGAAGGCACCCTCAATTATGAAGTTTATAAATGGGATTCAATAGTGACACCGGATCATGACCTCGATATTGTATTTACCCGAATGTTGGGGGGACCTGCTGATTATCACCTGGGTGGATTCCGGGCTGTGCCTATGGATTCTTTTAACATTCAATACTCCAAACCGTTGATGCTGGGTACACGGTGTCATCTCCTGGGTATGTATGTGGTCATGGAAAGTTATCTGCAGATTTTAGCCGATTATCCTGATGCTTATGAGGGGCAGCCTGGTTTTGATTTTTTAAAGGCCGTGCCAACAAGCTGGAATGAGACCCGTGTATTGGATGCTTCTATACGAGAATATGCTTTGATTGCCCGTAGAAAGGGTGATTCCTGGTATGTGGGAGCCATCAACAATCATCAGGAAAGAGAGATTATTATCGCTTTGGATTTTTTATCTCCTGGCTCACATCGGGCAGATATATATCAAGATGCGGATGATTCTTTTCAAAATCCAAATCACCTGGATGTTTTACATAAAGTAGTGAACCCGTCTGATTCGATGACCATAAAACTGGCCAGTGGAGGCGGGTTGGCCATGAGGATTAAAAGGTAGAATGGTGGAACTGTACAATTGCTGAATTGTGGAATTGTGGATCCGTCTTTTTAATAAAATGTGCAGTGGCTGGGGATCAAAGCCAATAGTGTCCGATCACCAACCACCTTCCGATCTCTTCCGGGACACCATACGGAACTAGCGTCTAATTGCGAAAATTAACTATATTATTTTTCAATTGACTTCCGTTAACCTCTCTCTTTTTCCAGATAAATGGTGTTGGTTGTTGGTTGGATGACTCAACATACGCTTTGATATGTTCTTCCAGCTTTTGGGTACTTTCAAAGCTTGCACCTTTCAATGATTTTCTCGTGAATATTCCAAACCATACCTCCACCAGATTCAGCCAGCTTGCTGATGTGGGGGTATAGTGAAAGCTCACATTTCTGTTCTCATTCAACCACAAATCGTTTTTCTTGTGAGTACAATAATTGTCCAGTATTACATGTAGTTCTCTTTCACTTCCATACTCGTTGACCAGTCCGTCCATATATAAAAGAAAATCTTCTCTGGTTTTAGTTTTTGTCGTCTTGGCTGTTACTATTCCCGTGGCCACCTCCAGTGCCGCGAACAGGTTCACCGTCCCATTTCTTCTATAAGTGCTTTGGATCCCCCTCATTACCTTTCCGTTGTTGGTTTCCACATAGCCTGTTTTGCGTTCAAGAGCTTGGATACTTGGCTTTTCATCCACACAAATAACAATTGCATTTACCGGAGGGTTTAAGTATAGGCCAACAATGTCAGCTGCCTTGACCGCAAAATTTTTGTCCGTACTAATACACCATGATCGTTGCCGGTTCAGGTGTATACCTTCCTTTTTCAATAGTCTCCAGATTGCATCCTCGCTACTATTTAATGCTTTTGCCAATAAAGGGGCATCCCATCTTCCATATCCTTTGGGCGGTGGCTCACTTATTTTCTTCAATACATTATCCCTGAATGATTGGCCATAGCTAGCCTTCCTGCCGGTTTTTGCTTTGTCTTCTAAACCCGCCAAACCGTTTTGCAAATATGCTTTTCTCCATGCAATTACCTTATTGGAGTATGTTCGAAGTTCCTTTGCTATTTCCGAAGGCTGGCGGCCCTTGCCACTCTCGATTACGATGTAGGCCCTTTCATAATCCTTCCGGGCGGCATTCCTGCTATTAAGTCGTTTCTCTAATTCCAGAAAATCATTTCCCGGAATTATATAAGAATTGCTTTTTCGTGACATGCTACAAAGCTACTCTTTTATTTTTAATATAGCTAATATATGCAATTAAATACTAGCAATCGCAAGCTCCACCGCAGCAACCTCCGGGGTCCTGCACATTCAAACTACTTTTCATGGTTATTGATATTTAATAGTGAATAAATAAATTTCAGGGGTAAGGTATCGCCAGTCAGCGGTCAGGCACGAGCAGTGTTCGATAGCCCATTTTCTTTTTCATGGCTTCGATCTCTTGTTTTGCTTTTTCAAAATCGGTCTGAAAACCGGGGTTTCCTTTTAGCTTTTATTCGGCTCCCACCTCAACCTCAACCTCAACCCTAACATTTTCTGTCCACCAGAATCTTATCTTTGGACTTTGTTTTATTCAAGAACCCTATGTTCAAGAGCTAAAAAAAAGATGCCAATGAATCTGGATACCATCTTCCTCGAACGGTGCATTCTTACCTTTGAAAAAGGACTGATGCTTTTTAATCAAACCAAAAAAACCGATATAGAACACGACTTATACCGTTCGGCCTGTATAAAAGAATTCGAAATAATATTGGAGCAATCCGGTAAACTTTTGAAAAAAACACTGAATCCGTATTTCACCTGTTCCAGTGAAGTTGATCAGTTAGAAATAATACTGCCCATGATTATGGTATCGGATTTGCAAAAATCACTTTAGCGCTTTTACCACAGTTTATTTTGGATGCACGATCTTTGGTGAACATCATTCAACAAAAACAAATCTGAGTTATGTTGATCAGGGCCCAGGATTTGAACGTATTGATTACGCTGATTGGCGAAAGCATAAAAGTACCGGCAGAAGTCTGGGCTTACGGCAGTCGGGTAAAGGGCACAGCACATGACGGCAGCGATATTGATTTGGTCATCCGGCATGGCAACCTATTGCCTATACCCGCCGAACAAATTGATGCCCTGCGTGAAAAAATAAGGGAAAGTACTATTCCGGTCCTGGTGCAGTTAAACGACTGGGCGGATTTGCCGGAGCGTTTGCATGCTGAAATAGTAAAACAATATGAAGTCCTGTTTTCGTCATTGCACCCTGCCGTAATATGAGAATTGTTCTAAACCTGGTTAAATCACACTTATTCTCATTCAATCCGGTTGATTTTTTTTTAGGATTGCAAATAAAAACTTAACGCCCTAACAGGGAAGTCAGTATATTCGATTTCTTCTCCAATAATTGTCTAACTCACGATCTTTAAAACATGGAAAATTTTAATATCAACCGTCGTCGTTTTCTCCAGAGCTCTTCCGCTTCCCTGGCCATATCTGCTTTGGGACTTCAGGGTTTGGACCTGGTATTTCCGGATAAATCCTACCGGGTGGCCTTAATCGGTACCGGATGGTATGGCAAAAGCGATTTGTTCCGCCTGATCCAGGTAGCCCCGGTTGAAGTGGTTGCTTTATGCGAAGTGGACAAAAATATGCTCAATGCTGCTGCTACTTTGGTGAGTCAACGTCAAAAATCCGGCAAGACCCCACGTTTGTATGGTGACTACAGGAAGATGCTAGCTGAAAATGAACTGGATCTGGTGCTCATCGGCACTCCGGATCACTGGCATGCCATGCAGGCGATTGATGCCGTAAAAGCCGGCGCCCATGTGTACGTTCAAAAACCGATCAGTGTGGATGTGATGGAGGGGGAAGCAATGGTGGCTGCAGCCCGCAAATACAATAAAGTGGTACAAGTAGGCACTCAACGCAAAAGCACTCCCCACCTGATCGACGCCAAAAAAAATATAGTAGATGCCGGTTTGCTGGGCAAGGTTTCACACGTTGAAATGTGCTGTTATCTTCATATGCGCAACAATGGGAACCCACCGGTGATACCGGTACCCGATTTTCTGGATTACGAGATGTGGACAGGTCCAGCACCCATGAGGCCTTATGACGGTTTGCCCCATATCCGATGGTGGCGAACCTTTAAAGAATATGGCAATGGCATCATGGGAGACATGTGTGTGCATATGTTCGACACGGTTCGTTGGATGCTTAAATTGGGTTGGCCCAAACGCATTTCTTCGGTGGGCGGTATTTATGTACAAAAAGCAGGCAAATCCAATATTCCGGATACTCAATCCGCCATCTTCGAATACAATGAACTCCAATGTGTATGGCAACAGCGCAGTTGGGGAAACTCCGACAATCCCGACTATCCCTGGTCATTTACTTTATATGGAGACAAGGGCATGCTGGTAGCCAGCACCATGAAATGTGATTTTATTCCGGTCGATCCCAAAGGCGAAAAAATCCATAAAGACGTGGTTTATGAAAAAGAAAAATACCCGGAAGACCTCACAGAAGAGCGGATTGAGCTCAACGCAGCGCCGGCTACACGCCTGCATATGCTCGATTTTCTCGCAGCCATTGAAAACAAAACCAGGCCGGTAGCCGATATTGAAGAAGGCCATATTTCTACTGCCAGTTGTATTCTGGCTAATATATCAATGGAAACCGGACGTCCCGTGCGTTATGACCCCGTCAAAAGGTTGATTACCGGAGATCCGGGAGCCAGCAAACTGCTCCAACGGGCTTACCGCCAGCCTTGGAAACATCCGGATCCAATGAAGGTTTGAGCTACGAGAAGCGAGAGTCGAGCTTGCTTAGTGTCTGAAAAGTTCGAAAAGACAGGATGTCCAGGGCAAATCTAGTTTCCCTAATCCCCATACCCCCATACCCTTTGCCC
>JAWXBI010000221.1:0-14309 GCA_034439915.1 Saprospiraceae bacterium
AATGCGTTCCGTTTTACCCGGATGAATAAATACGAACTCATGTGGGAAAAAAACATGGTCCACAATCCCCAGGTAAAGTATGCCCAGAACGGCAATTTTTTTCCCGATGCAGCGGATCAATATGCATTGCCGGCCCTGGATGAAGGGAGTTATGAACAGGCATTTGACGAAATCGAGTTGCTGGGATTCCCCCTCTGTTCGCCCTTCGATTTGCTCGCCGAGCCTTTTAAAGAAGAGGTCCTGACTAAAGACATGGCCGCCTGTCATCGCCGCACGGTCACCATGCTCGGTTATTATGTGACGCGCAAATGGGTCAGCACCAAAAACAATAAACTCATGAGTTTTGGTACCTGGGTCGACCGGGAAGGGCGGTTTTTTGATACCACCCATTTTCCACCTTCACTCGATGCTTATCCGTTTAAAGGCAAGGGGATCTACCGTATCCGGGGTAAGGTCGTGGATGATTTTGATTTTAAAAGTTTGGAAGTAATGGATATGGAACGTTTGCCGTATAGAAAGGATGAACGGTACTAGGGAAATGAAAAAAAAATGCTGAATTGTAACCGATCTAGCCACTCATCACTCATTACTATCTCCTGGATAATTGTTGCCGCGTTGCAGCTAAATCAGGGAAAGTGTTTATAAATAACTTTACGATGCAAAAATCTGAGTAGCGTAAGGGTATCTTTCTCCTGTTTCAATCCAAGTCTGAAATTTCCAATACGAATACGAAAATAACTGCCCTTAGCTTTAAGCTTCATCAGGTGTTGAATTTCAGAAAGCGCCTTGCAGTTTTCAAGCTTTTGGATCAGTATAAGCATTTGTGAGGCTAATTTAACATCTGAAATTTCTTCGATGTCTTTTTCAAAAGATTTTTGAATATCTAATTTCATTATGTTGATACAACCTTTTTCAAATGAGCTTTTACTTTACTTAAACTTCCTTTGGAAGACTTCTCCGATTCTTTAAGTAAGCTCAGAAACACCAAATCTTCCAACTCCTCAGATGAAAGAGTGGAAACTTCTTTTTGCATTTTCTTCAAAAGGTCAAGGAAAAAAGCAGTTTCGCGTTTGGATTTTGAAGGAATGAGGATGTACTCCATATTTATAATGAATTTGAAAGCCAAAGGTAAGGAAATTCGATCCGAACTTTCGGATTCTCAGATTCTCAGAAGGGGAATAATCCGGTTCAGATTGAATGAAAAATAGCCATTGAAAAAACTATGTGGATATCATGAAGAACCTGGACTATACCAAGCTTAAACGTAAACCGACCAGAGACGATATGAATGAAAGAGAAAGAGTATAGAACGCAGGTAGGCATTGGTGGAAATCATAACAATACCGGTAACCAGACTACAATTCAATCAAACTTAATTCTTCACCTAGCCTCCTTAATCCGGCCCTGATCTTATCACGTTGCAATTTTCTTGGGACTTTGAGCCCCGAAGCATAGTGGGACAATTGACGTTGGTTGATCCCGGTGATTCTTTCCATAGCCGCTTTGGTGAAAATTCCCTGATAATAGTTCAATAAGGATTTAGCATCAAATTTATAGCTGAGGCGATAATTGCCCTTAAATGAGGTCGGAATTTTCTCACCGTCTTCTATCAGACCCTGCAAATGGATGTCAACCGCTTGTTTTATATTTTCCATAATCCCTTCAGGCGTTGCTGCTGTAGTGACACAACCAGGCAAGCCGGGTAGGTGAGCACTGAAATTCCTTCTTGTAAATGATACTTCGACAATATTTTCTTTCATGATGGGTTATTTAAGTCCTGCTTGTTTTAAAATTGAATTCACTGTTTTATGATCCAAATCATCATTTTTTCCATGATCAGGTACAGTGACCCTGCCTTTTTTAATAGGGTGTTTATATTGACGATGACTCCCAACCTGAGAATGAAGGTACCATCCATCTCTTTCCAGGATTTGAATCATTTCCCTGATTTTTTTGATCCCAAATCGCAGGAAAAGGTAGTATTTTTAATACCTTTATTTCACCAATTTTTCTGATAAATATGGAACCTTTGGAACTCAATCATAGGTTGGATTGAATTGACCAGATGGGTATGAGAATTAGCAGACCGCTTATTTAATACCGGACAAACAGTAAATTAGAGCGAAAGCCTAACCTACTGTTCTCTATCTTGTCATCCCATGCTTAACCTATCGACCTTACTCCAGGAAAACACCAGAAGATACCCCGATAAAACTGCCCTTATTTTCGGTGAGACGGCCCTGAGTTATGCCCAGGTCAATGCAGCTGTAAACCAGGTAGCCAATGGTTTGGTATCAAAAGGTATTCGACCAGGTGAAAAGGTGGCGCTGAGTTGTTTAAACCTCCCTTATTTCCCGATTATTTATTTCGGCATTTTAAAAGCAGGAGCAATCGTCGTTCCGCTAAGTGTATTATTGAAAAAAGATGAGATCGCTTTCCACCTCCGGGACAGCGACGCCAAAGCTTATTTTTGTTTTGTTGGGACGGAAGAACTTCCTATGGGTAGGATGGGACATGCGGCACATCTGGAATCTCCTGGTTGTGAACATTTTTTTCTGATTATGCCCAAACCGGATATAGCTCCATCCATAGAAGGTGCTGCTACATTTGCCAGCCTGGTCTCCGGACAATCTACACGTTTTGATACCATGCAGACTTCTGCAGAGGATACTGCGGTGATCATTTATACTTCGGGCACTACCGGCAAGCCTAAAGGAGCGGAGCTGACGCACAACAACCTGGTACATAATGCCATTCTTTCAAGTGATTTATTACACCTGGAACCGGAAGACAAACTATTGATTGTTTTACCCTTGTTTCATATATTCGGCATGACAGTGATGATGAACGCGGGGATGTACCGCGGATGTACTTCCATATTGTTACCCAAGTTTGATGCTGCGACCGTATTCAGCCTGATGGAAAAACATCAGATCACTATATTTTCCGGAGTTCCCTCTATGTATTGGGGCTTACTCCATTATAGAGAAGAGCAATTTAATTATGGGTTGATTGCGAAAAACCTGAAAATATGTGCTTCCGGCGGAGCCTCCCTCCCTGTGCAGGTACTTGAAGATTTTGAAAAAAGGTTTGACGTAAAAATCCTCGAAGGATATGGCATGTCCGAGGGTTCACCGGTGGTGACTTTTAATATGGTTGATTTTGGACGAAAACCGGGATCAGTGGGCAAACCGGTGTGGGGTGTTGATGTCCGTTTAGTAGATGAAAATGACCAGGACGTGCAGGATGGCAAAAAAGGGGAATTGATCTACCGTGGGCATAACGTGATGAAAGGGTATTACAAAAACCCGGAAGCGAATGCAGTGACTTTACGCAATGGTTGGATGCATTCAGGAGATATTGCCATCCGTGATTCTGATGGATTTTATTTTATCGTCGACCGCATCAAGGATATGATTAACCGGGGCGGGTTTAAAGTATTCCCCCGTGAGGTCGAAGAGCTGATGATGAAACATCCGGCCATTTCTATGGTAGCCGTAATTGGAGTGCCGGACGCACGATTAGGAGAAGAGGTTCAGGCTTGTGTCGTCCTCAAACCCAATGTTTCGGTGCGTGAAGATGAATTGATCAAATGGACCCGGGACCTGATCGCGGAATACAAATATCCCCGGAAAATAAAATTTATGCCTGCTTTACCCCTCAGTGCTACCGGAAAAATTTTAAAAAAAGATATTCCAAGATCCTGACCTTCATCAATCGTTTCGAGCCATCATTCGGCAATCAATTCAATACCAGCCACTTCGGCCACCTGACGATTACGCACTGAAACAGGAATAAGCCTGATCCAATGTACCCCTTTGTGTAAAGTGATTTCACCTATCCGCATTTGTGCCCATTTCTTTTCATAAGCTTCCTTGCGTTTTACTTTGTCGGGGCTGGGCAAAAGAGGAGGATCGAAGGGTTGATCAATAGTAGTCAAAACTCGTTGACCATCCACTTCGACAGAGACAGTTGATCCAAGATCTTCGGTGGGACACGTATAATTCAGATTCACTTTAAAGCGCCTGGTTGTATCAGCCTCCACCAGCCAGCAGATGGTATCCTTAGTCGTTTGCCAATGTTGCAACCAATCATGTGCCCAACCGTGACCTTCAACAAAACGCAGCGCACCAGTAAACTGGGATTCATAGGCGGGTAACTCGATCCTGGAGGTATTAACATTAACTGGTTTTACCGATTTATAATTTTGGCTAACGGTGAAAAACCACTGATTGTAATGATTTTTTAAGGAAGTGAGCAAAACAGGATCCTTCGTGGAGAGATCCGAAAATTGATCCGGGTCATTTACCATATTATACAATTCAGCACCTGTATTTTTAATAACGAACCGATGAGTTGAGGTGCGCAGTGCACCCGGAAATTCTTTTAAACTTTTGTCCAGGAAGGCAACGTGCGTAAAAATCGGTCGGTCCGGTATTTCTGATTTGTCCTTTAATATCCTATCTGAAAGATCAATTCCATCCAGCGGTTTGTGCGGAATGGTCTGCAGCTTACATAAACTGGCTAAGGTGGGATACCAATCGATGTGGGCAGCCGGCGAGGTGATTTTTTTACCGGGTTGGATCTTGCCCGGCCATAAAATTACTGCCGGGACCCTGACCCCGCCTTCATCGACCTGACCTTTGATGCCTTTCATCTGTCCATTGTATCGCTTTCCATTGGGCCCATTATCCGACATAAAGATGACCATGGTGTTTTTATCTAATTTTTCATCTTCGAGTTTTTTGAGCAATCGTCCTATATTTTCATCCATATTTTCAACCATGCCATAGACGGCAGACAATTCGTCGTCCAGGCCTATTTTTTTATACTTATCGAAATATTGATCCGGGACCTGAAAAGGGCTATGCGGTGCATTATAAGGAAGGTAACAAAAAAACGGTTGATTTTTGTTGCGTCCGATAAATTCCAATGCCCGGTCAGTCAACACATCGGTGATATACCCCTTGGACTTAATTGGAGTTGTATTACTATCTAATCCGGTATCGAAATAATTGGTGAGATGACCTCCGCAAAATCCAACAAATTCATCAAATCCCTGGTCTGTTGGCCTGTTCGGAAAATGGGAACCATTGTGCCATTTACCAAAACAAGCCGTACGATATCTATTCGCCTTAAACAATTCCGCCAGCGTGGTTTCCTCTGTATCCATCCATTCAAGCCCATTGGATACTGAAGTCACTCCGGTGCGCAAATGGTACCTTCCAGTCAATAAACTTGCACGGGTAGGGGCACATAGTGGACTAACAAAAAAACGGTTAAATTCCAGGCCTCCGGCTATGATCCTATCCAGGTTCGGTGTCCGTATATACGGATTACCATGAGCCGCCATATCTCCCCAACCCTGATCATCAGAAAGAATAAAAATCACATTCGGTTTCGCTTGATTTGAAACCTTACAATTGTAGCCGAAAAAAATCCCAACCAAGCTAATCCCAAGAAAAACGTTCCAGGCGCAAAAAAAGCGCTTGATTCTGCCCCATAGATTCAACGTTTGATTTTTTATCCAATACATAGATGAAAATTAATAAAATACCTTTATAAACAGTCAAATCCTGCTCGGAGATTGATATTATCTGGTGAATGGAGTTCACCATGGAGTTATTAAAATTGATTAGTTTTAATCAACATAATTGATTAATAAAACATGATCATTTACCACATATTTATTATCCTGATTGTAGCCATAAATATGGCAACCTCCCAATCCTCCACCCTGATCAAAAATGGTAAAATCCTTGATGGGACAGGCAATACCTGGTATTACAGTGATGTGTTGATTTCGGATGGAATCATCCGTAAAATTTCAAAAAACATCGATGTTAAAGTAGACCAGATCATCGATGCCAAAGGGCAAATCGTAGCACCTGGTTTTATCGATGTACATGGGCATATCGAAGGAGGTATTCAAAGCAAACCCACCGCAGAAAATTATATTTATGATGGAGTAACTACCGTAATCACGGGTAATTGTGGCAATTCTTCCGATGATTTGACTAGTTTTTTCAAACGCTTGGACAGTTTCGGGGTATCCATCAATGTAGCTTCATTGGTAGGTCACAACACGGTACGCGAAAAAGTATTAAAAATGGATAACCGTGCGCCGACAGCGCAGGAGCAGGCTCAGATGGAAAATCTGGTCGCAGAAGGTATGAAAGCCGGTGCTGTTGGTTTTTCTACCGGGTTGATTTATGTACCCGGCACCTTTTCTAAAACGGAAGAACTCATTGGCCTTTCAAGGCAAAGTGCAAAATACGGTGGCCTGTATGTGTCTCATATTCGCGATGAAGGGGACTCAGTCCATGTCGCAATAGAAGAAGCTATACGGATTGGCAGGGAGGCTCAACTGCCAGTAGAAATTTCCCATTTCAAGATCACCGGTAAAAGCAATTGGGGATCTTCGGTCAAAACACTCTGGCAGGTTGAATCGGCCAGAAGGGCTGGGATAGATGTCACTATTGATCAATACCCATATACCGCAGGCAGTACGAATTTGCACTCCCGAATCCCTTCCTGGGCACTGGCCGGCGGCAACGATAGTCTCCATCAACGATTATTAATTCCGGCAATTAAACACAAAATCATTGCCGAGATCGAAGAAGAACTGCATAAAAACCTTTTTCCGGATTTCAGTTATGCCGTAGTCGCTTATTGCAGCCGCGATACCTCGTTGAATGGGTTGAGCATACACGAGATTAATCTCAAATGGAACAGACCCAACACCGTGCAAAACGAAATTGAAACCTTATTGGAGCTAGCAGATAAAGGCGGCGCACAGATGGTTTACCATATGATGGGCGAAGAAGATGTCCGCAATATCATGCGATCACCTTATAGTATGTTTGGGGCCGATGCCGGGGTACCTGTCTTTGGTCGCGGCGTCCCCCACCCCAGGGCTTATGGCACCAACGCCCGGGTATTGGGTAAATATGTGAGAGAAGAAAAAATCATCACCCTGGAAGAAGCTATTCGAAGGATGACCTCTTTACCTGCTCAAAAATTCGGATTCAAAGACCGTGGATTATTGCGTGAAGGCTTTAAAGCCGATATCGTAATTTTCGATCCGGAAACCGTAGTAGATAAAGCCACCTACGAATTACCCCATGCGTATTCCCTGGGGTTTTCTCATGTGATCGTAAATGGTAAAGTCACCCTGGATAAAAATGGCCATACCGGTGAAAAGGCAGGCCGGATTATTTTCGGGCCGGGAAAAGAAAAAAGCTGATTCGAAGGCTTGGATCGATTGATCCGACGCATCGGATCGATTTATTCGACGCATCGGATCGATTTATCCGACGCATCGGATCGAGTGATTCGATCGCTTCTCCCACCGGGTGATTGGCTACAAACTTGAAACCCAGGAAATGAGCTGCAGTCTGCGCGATCTGATCCTGGTAGATCTGCACACTATTTTTCATTTCACCTTTTGGGGATACCTGAGGTCCAATCATAGCCAACCAGGTCTGATAAGATAAAGGCGTAGCCCTTCCGTGACTGGTCCATTTTTCGCCCAGACCCCGGCCATGATCGGGATATATCATCAGGGTAGTATTGTTTTTATAAAAAGGATCCTGTTGGATCATGTCCCATAAATTAGCCAGGATGGCATCAAGGTAATGCGTTGCATCCAAATAAGCATCATACTGGCCGGCATGGGCCAGGTCATCAGGATCGGCAAAATCAAAATGCACCACCCTGGGATGGTTGGCTTTCATATAAGATTTACCGATAGCAAACGTATGCACATCCCACCGGACTGATGGACCAAAGTACTGAGGCAAAAAAAATTGTTGTTCGTTCGCCAACACTTGTTCCGGAGACAGCTTTTTTGCTTGTATTTTTTCTCCTGGTATATTAACCAAAATGCCCGACCTGTCCCGGTTGAGGATATTGGATACCGCATTCCAGGATGCAAATGCGACCACTTTGCCGGCATAGTTTTTTTGTTTGTTTAGGAATTCCAGGACATTTTCATTGGGGTTGGGAGGATATTCATTGGAGTTGATCAGCGTATCGTAATATCCACATAAACTTTCGCTGCGGCCTGGATAAGAAAACCAATATTTGTTTTTGACGTCCACCAGGTTGTCATGTATCCGGTTGCTATACAATCTCCCCTGAGTGGAGAGCGTGGTCCAAAAAAAAGGCATAAGTTTATGGCGTCGGACCGACAAATCAGGGGACCCGTATTTTTCTGCCATACGCGCAGAATCTTGTTTCACAAATTTCCGGCTTAACAACAAAAAAGAATCAGCCCCATTAAAAACCTCCTGCCATCGCAATCCGTCTATAGAAATCATAATAAGATTCCCCGGTTTTGTTTTGATTTCATGGTCGGGGTTATTTTTTGATCGGAAAGCAAATACCACCAACAAAAGATGAATCGGGAATAATAATTTAATCATTTTGAACCGGCTTTTTAAGTAATGCAGTAAAATAAAAAGACTTAAACGTAGGATCTGAAATAGGTATATTAATAAATTATAATCTTTCTATGGTAAGGAGAAATTGGTTGGTGGTTTCCCAGACGGTAATTGATCATCGCACCGCCCTTATTAATTTATACAATTTACCATCTCCTTTGGTCATGATATACAATTCACCCTGGGCATCGCGGCCAAAATGAAGGTCGATACGATCGGTGCCACATAATTCACGAAGTGTCTTTTCCTCCCCATTTAATCTGACCCGCCATCTTTTGATAGCCGCTTGTTTGCCCAGTCGGATATCGGCCATCTCGATATAAAACAACTTACCTATAAGTATATCACCGAACAGAAATTTTCCTTTAAACTCAGGTACCGAAGAGCCCTGGTACTCATATCCGCCTGAAATCGCATTGCCTTCTCCGTGATCATATTGTGCGACCGGGTAGGTGACCTGGTATACACTATCATCCTGCGGCAGGGGATATACAATTTTTAAATTGGCATAAGCATTGACCAGAAATGTGCCTTCCCGTATTGGCCAGCCATAATCGTGCCCCGGAAGGATAAGGTTCAACGATTCAATATTAAAATGACCTACATTGCTCACCAGCATTTGTCCGGCTTTGGACCACGTCATGCGATGCGGGTTTCTAAAGCCATAAGCATATATTTCTTTCACCATGGAACTGTCTCCGGTATTGGCAAATGGGTTAGAGGCGGGAATTCCATACTGCCCGTTACGACTGTTTTGTCCGGCGGGGTCAATGCGAATAACGGTGCCCCATATCCTGTTCAACGAATGGGCAACAAACGGAAACCCATGTTCTACTGCCCCCCCGTCACCGATGCCGATATACAACAAACTATAATCTTCATCACCAGGTCGGGACAAAGGATTAAAAGTAATCTCCTGCATACCGTGGATACCGCTTTCCACATTGACCCTCATTATTTCCCTGCCCTTTCCCGAAAAAGTATGGCCACCGGGGCGATCAACTTTCCATTCCATGACTATCCATTGCAGCAAAACGGGGATTGAATCTTCAAATGCAAAGTCAGCTTTAGCTGTTTTGGGTGGCTCCGTATGCGTGGTGTACAAAAGCCCGTTTTTGGCAAATTCCGGATGAAAGGCAAATGAACCAAATCCGGTAGCCAGGCCCGGCTGATGAATAAATTTGGGCCGCCATTTTATCATATCCATGTACAGGGAGGGTATTGTTCCTTGCATCCTGTACATTTTACCCCGAAGGTCCAGGACATAGGTGGTCCCGGAGTTGGGTTCATAATCCAGTTTGGTGATCCGGGTCAACGGTAATTTGCCGGTATCACTGGTGGCAGGGAATTGCGTTATAAATTCCAGATCGACTACCAGATCAGAAAATGGAATGGTATCCGCAATAGGGTTGTCAATGGATTTTATTCCGGACGAATCAATAAAAACCGGTTTAGGGTATATATGCATATATGCCAGAATATCGTCGAGTTCGTCCGGTGTTAATGCGGAGAATGACGGCATCATGACCCTATATTTGGTCAGCAATAATTTTGCCTGGGGATCCCCTGAAGCTATTAATTTTGCCGGGTTGAGAATAAATTGTTTGATCCAATCGCCCTGCTTTTCCAGGGTGAGCCCGCCGAGCTGAGGGCCAATACCATCTTGTTTAAAAGTGTGGCATGGACTGCACTGCATGGTAAAGATGGCATGGCCAGATGCTATGCTACTGCTGTCTGTTAGAATGTTGCTGGTATCGATTTTTTTACCGGATTTGCATGAACTGAGTTCAAACAATCCGATAAAGGCCAGGCTGAACAGCCCTAATAAAAGTTTATTCATACATAAGGTAAAATAGATTACCGGGTCAAAGCTAAATTTTTTAGCATCAAATTCGGATGTCAGGCTTTCAGAAATTCGGTGGCGTTTCCAAATACAATGGCCTGCTCCATTCTTCAGTTTAACAGCTATTTTTTTTCAATTCCTATACATTGCACTGAAGTAGATCAAATTGTTTAATTTTGAATCAACCTTAAATTTTGTTTCAATAAAAAATTACTGAATATGAATGAAATGAATAAAAATCCGCGACGTGACTTCTTACAAAAATTGAGTTTGGGAGGCCTCAGCCTGGGTACTATGGCGATGTCCCCTATTGAAGAGCAGTTGGAATACACTACCCAAAAAGTAAACCGGAGTTCGGCACCTTCCGATCTGAAGATTACAGACATGAGAATTGCCGAAATCAGTGGGGTCGTATTCCGGACCCCTATCGTCCGGATATATACCAATCAGGGTATTATTGGACATGGAGATGTCCGGGATGGAGCAGCTAAGGAATATGCACTTTTTTTAAAGAGCAGGCTGATCGGTGAAAATCCTTGTAATGTGGAAAGACTATTTAAAATTATAAGTCAGTTTGGACACCACGGGCGACAGGGAGGAGGTGTTTCCGGTGTCGAGATGGCCCTTTGGGATATAGCCGGAAAGGCTTATGGCGTGCCGGTTTATCAAATGTTGGGCGGTAAATACCGCGACCGGGTCAGGGTTTATTGTGACACCACGATTTCCCGCGACCCGCATGAATATGCCAAACGTATGCAGGAACGTATTGACAAAGGTTATACAGCATTGAAAATGGATATCGGGATCAATCTATTAAAGGATTTTCCCGGGACCATTATCAATGCCCCGGATGGAAAATTAAACCCCTTTCAATACGAATACCGCAAATACAACCTGGCCAAACATCCCTTTACCGGGGTCCAGATTACCCAAAAGGGGATAGAAAAACTATGTGAATTCCTGGAAGTGATGCGCAACCAGATCGGTTATGAAATCCCTATGGGTACCGATCATTGGGGTCATTTTGGAGTCAATGAAGCCATCAAAATTGCCCAGGCTGTGGAAAAATATAACCTCGCTTATATTGAAGATATCATCCCATGGCAATTTACTGATCAATGGAAAGAAATCACCCAGTCGTCCAATACACCTACTCAAACCGGAGAAGATATTTATATGCTTTACGGTGGGTTTAAAGAAATCATTGACAAACATTCTGTGGATATAGTACATCCTGACCCGAATACAGCAGGAGGAATTCTGGAGACCAAACGAATCGGAGATTATGCTTCCCTCAATGGCATTGGTTTTATGGCCCATCACGCTGCCGGCCCTATTTCTTTCCTGGGATCGGTGCATGCCGCTGCAGCTACGGAAAACTTCTTATGGCTGGAACACCACGCGGTGGATAGTCCCAGGTTTGAAGACCTGGTCACCGGAATTGAAAAACCTTTTGTCAAAGACGGTTATGTCAAAGTACCTGAAAAACCGGGTATCGGTGTCGAACTGAATGAGGAGGTGGTTAAAGAATTTATCATCAAGGGCCAACAAATGTTTGCTCCTACACCGGAATGGAATGAGATAAGGGCCTGGGACAGATTGTGGAGCTAAGGTGTATTTGTGATTAAAGTAAGTCGGTAAGCTTCGACCAATGATAATTTACAGGCTTACCATCTGGGTATGCCTGTAAATTATTTTACAGTCATCGAATACTCCTTTTCAAATATTGTAATAAAAAGCGGATATCGGTCTGTTATTTTATTATATGTTGCAGACTCCTGGTTTAAACGGTGTTTTGTAATTTTTACGATCAAGGTCAGATGCTCTTTCAATACCAAAGGATAAGAAAAAGTAAATGACCTTTCTTCTCCAGGCATCAGGTTATTATCAGAAAGCTTTTTTGCTTCCGGATACCACAACCATTGTTCTCCTATTCTTTCTGTTTTAGAAGACCGGATATGCCCGGCAGCATTCTTTAAAGCAAAATCTATATTAAAAAATCTTTCAGGATCACCTGTTGGCAGACGATGACCGGCAAATTCATTTTTCACTTTAATCGTAAAAATTAAAGTGTCCATTAGCGCATACATTTTTTTAGGTTCTTTCGGGTAAATTCCCAATCCATTGAGCATTCTGGTTTCCAGGGTATCAAATTTGGGAATACCTGAACCAGGGAAAAAATGTGCATGGCTTTTTCGAATGCCATATCCCGGTGCGATTTCCCGTTCTGTAGTTTCCATATGACATTGGATACAGTTCTTTTTTCCGAAATATGGCCCTGCTCTCCATTCATCACCAGTTTCGAAAGTGCAAACCAAAGTAGGATTGATTATCGCTGAAGCATTATGACAGGAAATACATAACTGTTCAGAAAGAAATGCGGTGTCCTTAATCGTTTTATGCGGAGCTTTTGTTGTTCCTGTTGGTCCGATGATCACCTGATTCCTGACATGACAGCCCGCGCAGGTGATGCCTTCCTGTTGCAGCGTTTTATCAAAGTCAGGGTTTTTCTTTTTTAATGGTTTATAAATATCTCCGTTAATGAGGCCTTCTACCAGGTATTCCTGTTGATTTTGCAAAGGAGTATGGCAGTTAATACAGAGATATGGACTGGATTCTTTTTTTATTTCAGCCTGAAATTGTAAATCCTTCCATGCCAGTGCATGTGTAGACAATGCCCATTCTTTAAAATGTTCTATATGACATACCCCACATGCTTCGGCACTTAATGAAGTCAGTCCCACGGGAATATCCTGATGCGGCAGTGGTTTTTCCCAACCATGGGTTAAGGGAATAATTTTATATTCCCGATGGTCGCATTGAATCCAATGGAGGAAAACGAATACAATAAGTATTAAGGAAAAAATAAATAGTTTACTTTTCATAATTATTATCCGGTCCGGTACAGATAGGATTAAATTAATTTACATAACCGATTGGTAAAATTAACTGTTTTGTATGCCGGAAGTATACATCGATGCTACCACCCTCAGCCAACACTTGGTCACCGAGGTTTGAAGACAGGTCACTGGAATTAAAAACCTCTTTGTCAACGTGGTATTGTCAACTTGAAAGAAAAGCCGGGCATAGGCGTTGAACACAATAAAGATCTTATCAAAGAGTATATCATCAAAGTCCCGCATATTTTTGCTCCGACACCCGAAAGGAATGAGAGCCTGGGACAAGCTTGGGAGTTAGTCCCGGTTCCTCCTCTTAGTTTAAAGTCGTATTATGCAGAATTCCAAGGATGGCCATGCACGGAACAATTATTCATTGTTCATGGTTTGGACTCGATGGCAATAGCAATCAGAAAGCATTGAAAAATGATAACTATTAAAACCGGGGATGGACAATTTGGCCTTCGCCCCGCAACAATACGGGATGCCGGGAAAATGGCAGAAGTGCAACGAATTTGTTTCCCTACCCTGGCTTCACATGAACTATTGACTAAGGAACATTATGCCAATCATATCCGGGTATTTCCCGAAGGTCAGTGGGTCATTGTCAAACAGGAAAAAGTGATTGCATCCTCCAGTGCGTTCAGAACCGGATATCCCATGCAAGATCATACTTTTATGGAAGTCACAGATAATCTTTGGATCACCCACGCGCACCAGCCGGATGGGGATTGGTTGTACCAGTTTGACATAGGTATCTTGCCTCCATACCGGGGATTAAAACTATCCAAGGCTTTGTATAATACTCAACAGGCTTTGGTCCGGACCTTGGGCATGAAAGGGCAGATCACCGTTGGTATGACCAGTGGATACTACCGGTATAAAGACCGTTATTCGATCCGGGAATACTGTGAACAACTTAAAAACAATGAACTGACAGACCCGACGATCACTCCACAGCGGAGGGCCGGTTTTCAATGGGTGCGTCCAATGTATAATTATGTAGAGGATCCGACAGCTGGTAACTGTGGTGTACTGATGGTATGGCCGTTAGAAGGAGGTTGGTTGGACGATCTCAATCAGCAATAATACTTCAGAGTAATTCCGAATAGCTCAGAAACCTTA
>JAWXBI010000222.1:0-12920 GCA_034439915.1 Saprospiraceae bacterium
CTTATTTTCCTCTGTGCAGTATCTGTGCTTCGGTGGCAATCTCCCTTAGTGTTCCTGAAGCCGATAGCCATAGACTTTAGGGTCGTTGCTTCTGTTTATCATCTTAGTGTTATTTAATGTCCTTAGTGGTTATAACCTACAATAATTAACTCCACAGCACTTCACTTATTCTTTCTTCGTTACATATATCAACAGACCAATTCTACTCCGGGCTGTCCAATCTGATTTGAACCAGAACAAAAAATGAACTAAATTTAGAATCATGGAAGCTTTACGAAACGCCATCTTCATCAGCTACCGCAGGGCCGACCTCAGCCAAGACCAGGTCAACGTCATCCATGAAGGCCTGGAAAAGGAATTTGGCCATGACAGTGTATTTCTAGATACCTCTGATATTCACGGTGGAGCTAAATGGAAACAGATATTGAATCAGGCAGGCACCGGGGCCAAAATTTGCCTGGTCATGATGGGCAAAAGCTGGCTGGAAAAAGATAAGGATGGCCGATTTCGCATCCAGCATCCGGACGACTGGGTGCGCAAAGAAATAGAATATGCGATAGAAAAGAATTTGGAGATCATTCCGATTTTGGTAAACGGCGCAGAATTGCCCAGCCCAACCGATGTACCGGCCTCCATCCATCCCATGTTTGATTCCCAGACTATGACCCTGGATTTGAACCGATGGTCGATTTATAAAGAAAAGTTTTATAAAGATATACGCATATTACTCCAACTGGAAGATAAGATAGAAATTAAACGAATTGTCCGATTTGACCCTAAACGGTTCTGGTTTCTTTTATTGATTCCGGTTTTGATTGGCTTGATTTATTTTTTAAGCAAGAAAAATTCAGGTGAAAAACCAAAATTGATTACACCCTCTGATTCATTGACTTTATCCGGCCCGGTATGCAAACCATTTGATCCGAATACAGAAATAAAGAGCCTGATCTTCCCCATTTACAGCAGCGACTCGCAATCCGCCAAAACAACCCGGCAATTGATTGAAGAGTTATTTTCTGATCAATGCCGTCAAGCCGGTTTGATTGCAGAAAATCAATTTGCAACCCTGGATCATTCCATCGAAATAACCAAAAGCAAAAAACTGGAGCTTGCGAGGTCTTGTGGCGCAGACCTTTATTACAGTGGAGTCCTGATAAAAGGAGGTGATCAATCACTTTCTATTAAATCCGATTTTAACCTGACTTCGGATACTCTGGGAGCTTATGTACCCAATCCGGAGGATTTGCGTTTAAATCTAACCCGCTTTTTGATGGAAGATCTGATCGGGGATGAGGTCAATGAAAAAATTGAAAGACTGGTACAATGTATTATTGGCATTTTTGCTTATCAGAAGGGCCATTATGCGTTGTCGGTCAAAACCCTAAAAAGCGCCTTAAATTCTGGGATCGCCAATGACAGTCTTAAGAAAACCGCTTATCGTTTAATTACGGATGCGTATTATAAAATGATGGACAATGACTCGTGTCTGTATTATCAGCAACAACTGGTTTTGAATTTCCCGTCCGCCCAGGCTACCTTAAAGACGGCTTACCTGGCCCACCTCTATAAAAAACCGGAAGTGGCCATTCCGGCGTATACCGAGTTGATAGAAAACAGCCGATACGACAAAGGCCCTTTGCTGGAAAAACGGGGTGACCAGTATATCCAAATCAAAGAATATTCCAAAGCAAAAGAAGATTACAACAGGGTCCAAAAAACAGAAAACAATAAAACCCGGGTAAACGATAAAATAAAACAGGTGGATAAAAATATTTCTGTAAACCAGGCTACCTTATCTACGATCAACAACCTGCAGGCCTCCGAGCAGGAAAAAATAAATGCGGCGGATAAATTTTTACAGATTGGCCAATTTGTAAAAGCCAATGAATTACTCCAGACGATTGATCGGTCTTCCGTTTTATATCAAAAGGCGGAGCCTTTGTTGCAGGAAGCTCAGTTGAAAATAAACCCGGCGACGACGATTATAACTGAAACTGCAGTAAAAGCTAATCCGAGGTTAAATACGGAGGTTGGCGTAAAAAAGGTAGCGGTGCGAAAGGTGAATTAAATTTCCAAAGGGGCAATGTTTACTTTTCGGTTTCTTTTACCTCAATACGATTAACTAACAGGTTCTAAATAAAGCCCATCATGGCAAAAAAAATCTCCATCCCCGGAACATCGATTAACCACGATGATATCCTCATTAGCGAATATACTCATATTGAAACGACTATTGCGATGGATACCCAGCGGGGTAAAAAAAATAATGTACAACTGGAAATTCGGGACGATGATATTATTGCCCTGGAATTTCAGGATAACGGAGAGTGGATAGGTTCTGCACAAGACATCTATGAAATATTTGGTCCGGGGGCTAATCACACCAGAGGAGAAGCTTCCCTCCATTTCCCTACCCACATCCAGCCTTCCAATGCGGAAAGAGGAATTACTGATATTGCTATAAAACTTTTTAAACTTATCCGCGGCAAAGTCCAAAAGGAATTAAGTGAAGCGGTGAGCAAAAAGCTGGGAAAAAAAGCAGACCATTTTTTTGTAAAGAGTCCTGGCTTATACCGGGTGAGCAAGACAGGTGACCTCATCCCATTCGATGTGAAAAAACACCGGGCAGATTATTATCTGCTATGCCTTCACGGTACATTAAGCTCTTTCAAAAGCTCATTTGAAGGATTGTATCTCCGGGACAATAGTAATAATCTTCAATCCATAATTGATCAATATGGTGACCATGTACTGGCGCTGGAGCACCACACGGTTTCAGTAGATCCGTTTCAAAATGCCGTTGATCTGTTAACATCATTACCAACAGGCAGTAAAATTGATATTATATCCCATTCCCGGGGCGGATTGGTAGCGGATATATTGGCTTGTTGTGATCATCGAAACAGAGAACCTGGTTATTCCGATTTGTATATAACGCTCGCCCAAAAAGAAGGGGATCCAGCTTTAGCCGATACGTTGAAAGCACTCAATCGATTGGTCAAAAGTAAAAAGTTAGAAGTAAATAAAGTAGTTCGGGTGGCTTGTCCCGCAAACGGTACTGTATTGCTGAGTTCCCGGTTGGATCATTTTCTCAATGGACTGTTGCATACTATAGGGCTTGCTTTGGGTGATAAAGCCAATCCCATTTACCAGTTTATCCGTGGATTTATTTCCGACATTATCAGCACCAGGACCGTTCCCGAAGTATTGCCCGGATTGTTAGCGATGGTCCCCGATTCATTACCACAGCGTATCATCAATCGTCCGTTTATTTCGGTTTCCAATCAATTGATGGTGATTGAAGGGGATGCAGAATTCGGTCGCAATATCTGGCATTCCATCAAAGTGGTCCTGTCCAACCTGTTTTATAGAGAGGCCAATGATTTTGTGGTCAATACCCGGAGCATGAGATTTGGAGCTTTGCGCGAAAATGGTTTATACACCTTCAAATCACAAAACAATACCACCAGCCATTTTAATTATTTTAAAAACAAAAATACCCGACAAGCCTTATTGGAGGCCCTGGCCTCTCCCCATGGCCAACCCGTTAAAGGGTTCGAACACCTGGCAGAAGGCAAAGACCGGGGTGCTGTGCTCGATCTCTTTGTCAAATTGTCCAGAATCAACCAGCAGGATATATCCGGTCAAAAGCCAATCGTGATCCTGTTACCCGGTATCATGGGCACCCACCTCAGTGTAAAAGATGAAATTATCTGGGCGGATCTGGGTGAAATAGGAAAAGGTAAGATGCATGATCTGCTGCATGCTGGTAATATCGATGTGGGTACTCAATATATTATAGGTAATTTTTATTCCAAACTGGTTGACCGTCTTGAGTTAAAATATGATGTATATACTATGGGGTACGACTGGCGGCTTTCATTGTCTCTGGCAGCGGAAAAACTCCGGGAAAAACTAATCGAGTTTCAAAACCTGTTTAATCAACCTATTATCCTGTTGGCCCATTCGATGGGGGGTTTGGTAGTGAGGGACCTCATGCGCAACCATGCCCAGGTCTGGAAAAACTACATTGACCGCTCCGGCTCCAGAGCCATTTTATTAGGCACCCCCTGGCTGGGCTCCCATTTAATTATGCAGGTGTTGACCGGACATTTTAGTAAAGTAAAACAACTGAGTTTGTTTGACACCCATCATTCCCGGAAAGAAATGCTGAATATATTTCACCAGTATCCTGGATTGTATGAACTTTTACCTATCAATGACGAACCGTTTGAACAACAAAGTTTCTGGAAAAAAATTAAGGACGAATTAAAGCATGAGAAATTCGACATACCCGCTTTGTTGAATGAATTTTCCAGTTATAAAAAAAGAATTAAATCGTTTATCCAAAATCAGGACCTGAAAGGTATTTATTATATAGCCGGTAAAAGCGATTCTACGATTAATGCCTATCAGATTGAAAAATCTTTTTTCGGGACCCGGATGCAATATTATGGTACCGGTGAAGGTGATGGCAGTGTAACCTGGGATCTCGGCATTCCCCAGGGTTTAAATACCGATCAGGTTTATTATGCAGAAAAGACCGGTCATGGGCAATTGGCTAATGATCCTGCTATGTTTGAAGGAATCGTGGATTTGATTGACCATGGAACTACTCAACGTATTTCCAGTACCCGTCCGTCGACCATCGTATCGCGCGATGCGGTCTCCATAAATAAACAAATCGGCCTGGTCCCGCTACAGCTGCGGGCTGCTACCAATCGCATCAATGAAGACATTCATTTTATGGGAGGCCTTGAAGAACCCGAAAAACCAGTCAGGGGTACAGATGACCCCATTGAAGTAGTAGTGGTCCATGGCGATTTGCGTATCTCTCAATACCCGGTCATGGTGGGTCATTTTAAGAATGATGGAATCACCAATGCGGAAGCAGCCATCGACCGGTATTACGGAGGCAAACTCTCTGAGCGATCCAGGGTTGGTCGATATCCAGGATCCGCTGGTGAAAGCCTGATTTTATTTGATCCTGCTAATAACCCCAAAGGTGCAGTGATTATTGGTCTGGGTGAAGTTACTGAACTCACCCCTTTTCACCTGAGAAAATCCGTCGAATCTGCAGTACTGAATTATGCCATGCATTTTAGAGATAATTTAAACAATGATTGGATCACCAGTGACAAACGATTGGATGCTTCGTATGAAACCAGCCTGAGTTGTTTATGTATTGGCACCGGGTATGGCCGGTTACCTATGGAAGAAGCGCTCAATGCCATACTCACTGGTGTTCAAAAAGCCAATGAATTGATCCTGACTCTTCAAAACCTTAAACCAATTCGATTTATTGAATTCATTGAATTGTATGAGCATATTGCCCAACATGCTTATTACAAATTGTCTCTTATTGAAAACAGGACTAATAATAATATTTCGATTAGCCTCAAGAAAAAAATCGATACCAAACCCGGGGCGAGACGGAAATTTCAATTTGCCACAGAAAACTCCTGGTGGCATCACTTTACTACACAATTGCAAAGGAAAAACGAAAAAGACCCCTTACCCAGTTTGCATTTCACTTCTGCTTCCGGTATAGCCCGGGTGGAAGAGGACAATACCTTTACCGCACATCATATTATTGAATCTTTACTGAACCAGTTGTCTTTGGAAAAAGTATGGAATGCAGAATATTCCAAGACCTTATTCGAAATCCTTGTTCCGAATGCATTTAAGGAGATTATCCGGCACCAGAACAATATTTTATGGAAAATGGATGTAGAAACCGCTGCGTATCCCTGGGAGATGTTTCATGATCATGAATTTGATACCATTCCCACGTTCGTGCGATCGGGATTGATCCGGCAATTATATACCAGAAACAACAGGGTACAGAATGAGATTATAAAATCAAATACGGCATTAGTTATTGGTGACCCGGATTATGGTGATTCGGGATTGATTCAGTTACCATTTGCCCGACAAGAAGCTATCGTAGTAAATGAATTACTGCAGGCTGCACATTTTGAATCCAATGCCCTCATTTTTTCAGGCAGCTTGTCTATCCTGAATCAATTGTATAATCAGGAATATAAAATCCTGCATGTGGCAGCCCATGGAAATATTTCAGATCAAATGCATGAAACCGGCATAGCCCTGGGTGATAATATATTTATTACCCCCGCAATGCTTAACAACCTCAGCCGGTTGCCTGAATTTGTGTTTATAAATTGTTGTTGGTCCGGAGCAATACAACCTGGTAAAGAAAGATATTATAAAGAGCGATACCGTTTTGCTGCCAATATTGGCACTCAGCTTATTGAAATGGGTGTTCACGCTGTTGTGATTGCCGGCTGGCCGGTGGATGATATAGCTGCAGGTGTATTTGCCCAGGTTTTATATAGTGGCTTATTGGAAGGCCGGGCATTTGGTGATGCGGTCCAATTAGCTCGTCAGGCTTGCTGGGATCACAGTGGCCATCAAAATAATACCTGGGGTGCTTATCAATGTTATGGAGACCAATGGTATCGACTGGTAGATTCCATCAAAGGTTCTTCCCAGGATCAGGAGTATTTTACACCGGAACAGGTATATACCGATTTATACAATGTCAAATCAATGACTAAAGGAATTGATGAAAAAGAAGAAACTGTCCGGGAAGTTTACGACAAATTGAATGGAATAATTAAACAAGCCAAACGCGCAGGGTTATACCAAGGCACAATCAATGAAAAAGAAGCCGATATCCTGGCCGAGCTCAATCTGCTGGACGAAGCATTGGAACGATATGAAGCTTTGCGCAAGATTAATCGGGCTGAATTTTCTGTTCAGGCCCTTGAACAGGTTTCCAATCTCCATATAAAATCCCTTTTATCCAAAGCCAAACAACAACAGGACCAGAACGGCCTGAAAAAATTGAGCCGCGAAATGAAATTGATCCGGCAGGATTTTGACAACCTCATCATTATCGGTAAAACTCCTGAACGATATAGTTTATTGGGCAGTGCTTATAAAAAACTAGCCTGGATAAGGGACCGGCATCGTTTTGGCACCAATTCACGATTACCCAATGTGGAAAGCTATTTAAAGGAAGCTGAGAAAAATTACCAGCAAGCCTACTTACTTTCAGAACGTAATTTCGGACGGGAATCCATTTATCCATTGGGCAATTGGCTGATTCTGCATGCTACTTTATCCGGTTCAAAAAAAATCAAAATCGGAATGTTGGAATCGGATATTCTTAGTTTAATTTCTCAGGGGGAAAAAGCACTCATTAAGGGAGTGGGTAGGTATGTTGATTTTTGGGAAGACATCGGCCTGGCGAGTTTATATGAGACCCAACTGTTTTACACTCCTTCGCTGAAGGAACTGGATCGTCTTAAAATCCGGATTACAGATCTATTTAAAAAAATATGGACCCTCTCCGGTACACTTCGCCATTTGTATGCTCAGGAAGATCAGCTTGATTTTATGTTACTTTGTGTACGACATAAAAAAGCAGATAAAAAATGGAAGGATAGATTGGGAAATATTTTCATGGAAATGAAAACTGAAATAACGAGTTTAAGAAAATAAATAATCTGGTTCTAAAACTTATTTTTCCCAACCGAAACAGATAAAATTATTACCAATCATTTTTTAACGGCCCAAGCAGAAATTCAACCTGACTGCTTGTTTTATTTACGGATTTTGGGGCGCCCCTCATCATACTAACCTGATTATTCCCGAGAAACCCACTGTTGATTTTAAATAAACCAATGCCCAGGACCCCGGATTTTCCATGGACTTCGAGGCCAAGTGCTTTATTGCTCGAATAACTTAAACCGGCACTACCGAGTTGTAACTGGCCCAACGTAGTGGCATCTCCGCTAAAGGCAATCATTGTTTTCTTGTCTATTGTGGAAATTACAACCGTCTCCAGCGCTTTATAAGTCTGATGGACTACTTTGTATTTGGCGCGCCATCCCGAAACTTTGGACAAAGCCTTACCAACGGCTGCTACATTGCTGATAGCGGTGACTTCGATCGATGGTGATTTGACGATAAATGATTTTTCATTTTGAAACTCTATGGAAATACTGGCATTTACTGTTCCTGGAGGAATTGCATTGACCTTGACTCCTCCAACCAGTTTAGTGATCGAAGCTCCTTGCGACGAAAAATCAATCTTAGTTGCAGGGCTGGAACGCTCATTAAAGGGTACCCCAAACTCAGTCTGAATATTTCCCTGGGGAACAAACACACCATTGCTTATGATTCCGAAATCACCCAACTGGATGGTGTTGGTAATCGGTAACCAGGCGGCATGTACATTGAGGTGTTTTCGGATAATGTCGTTAAATAATTCAGGTATACCTTTCATAATAGCTACTTTATTTTGAAATTAACAAATTTTATATATGCGTTTTATGTTTCCGGGTTTGAATAGTCACCCAAATGGACAGGCACCAGACATAGTTTCTACGAAAAACAATCTTTCCATTTTCCTGTCCATCAAGTATAAATATAATAAAACGGAAAAACAATGCATAATGTGATTGCCGCGAATACTTGTTGGCGGATTTGAGGTATAGGATGCAGTTTTTCCTATTGGATGCGTTTTCCAACGGAAAAGCCTTCATCCGTTGGGGGTAACCAAAAAAGCATAGTAGAATAAATGAGTCTTAGTTGGTTGAAATGGATCGGTTGTTATAGGTAGAATTGTCGGGGTGCAACCCCTCCTAAACGGGGTATTCGAACCGATATCCCCATTCGATCTGAACCTGCCTATTAATCAATCTTTAATCTCGATTTATTTTTATAGGCCTGCAGTACTTCTATTATCGTATTGACCACCAAGTCCGGTTGTTCTATATGGATATGATGATCACTATTCGCTATGATCTGTTTGCTGTTGTGTGAAAGATTAGTCATGGCAGCCTGGTTGACTCTCCGTTCCTGTTCATCGGAATCGGAGCTCGATGAATTCCCTGCAGTCAAAACCACCAGAGGCATTTCGCCAAACATATAGGGTCGTTTCTCCCTTTCTTTAATCATCCTGACTTTTTCTTCGAATATAAAATTATTTTCATTGGCTACATAAAATTCATATTGAGATATACCCCACAATCTCAGGTTCTGAATGGAATCCGAAAGTTGATTAAACGGAGATTCTACCTGAGTAAATGGAAATCCCATGCTTTTCAGTGCACCACTTATAGCTTTTATGGCTTCCGGTGATCGTGCATAATTATTTTCTTCAGCAGTAGCTGTTGTTTTTACCTCGGGAATAAGTTTGTTGGAGGCATCGACAGAGGGTCTTTGTTTTTTACTATTGATATATTGAACACCATCCTCAAACCCCGAATCCACTAGTACCATACCCACAACTTCGGTGGGATATTTTCAGAATATAATCTCACCAATAATCCGCCATGTGAGGCACCTACCATAATATACGGAGGCGGAATGTTTGCTTTTTTTAATAAGGTATAAAGATTATATACGGTTTGTTTCATAGTATGCGGCCTGGAACCCAAATCACTCAAGGATAACCTGCTCTGTCGTAAGAATACGACATGGTGACCGATGCCAGTTTATGTTGAATGAGAATCCATTCGAAAGAAAATCCGCGTAAACCATTTTTAAAAATTACGGTTGGACCTTGTTGGTGATGTAAACCATCTCCATAGATATGCAGTTTCCATCCGCCGATATCAACCCGTTTACCTACCGGGGCATATGAAGTACTTGTATCTGTTTGAGCATTTAAAATACTAAATGCATTTATACATAGACAAAGTAGAATGGGTAACCCTGTTTTGTTTTTCACTTATTTAAAAAATTCACAAGGTATACAACTTAAACTCCCGCATCGTCCAGGCAACCACAAAATCAAAAGGCTGACCCCTTCGTTCCCCATGTATGACAGGTTCTGTTTTAGTCAGCGTCAAACGTAAAAATTTTGCATTGACCGGTTCAAACCGGATAGACGTAAAACCTCTGGTACCTTTAGCCTGGTTCAAAACCTTGGTCCATTGTTTTCCATCCAGGGATACCTCTACATCAAATTCACTGGGACAGGTTTGAATGGGAGGAGGAGAACCTTGCCGGAAACCACGGCTGATGGATTGAGATTTAAATTGAAACTGCGTTAGTTTTATAGCTTCAGGAAATTCTACCATATACCACATACCCGCTTGCTGGCTGGTCCCGGTTGTCCAACCTTCAAAAGTAAATGCACCCATCGGAGAGGCAGTGCTTCCTTTGCGAATCTCTCCCGTATTACTTGCAGTGGCTTTTAAACCGGAAATTGACTCCAATGGTTTGGGTATGGTAGCCCACAAACTGTCAAAGCTATACATCTTAGTTTGTGCGCTGGTTGCCTTCCGTATCCTGCCCACTTCTTCCACGCTTACGGGAGACGACCCGTTTTCAAAATTGGATCTGATGAAAGACGTCACCGAGGCTATCCATTCATCATCGTTTGATTTCATTGGAGCCATCATGATACCGGTGTAGGATTCCTTTTGAATATTACCCATCAATCCGTGCAGCAAGATTTTGACGACATATTCCGGATGAGCTTGTAACCGGGACGAACCGATAAGGGAAGGGGCTATTAATTTTCCAGGACCGGAAGGTGTGCCGTTGCCCAACACCCCATGACAAGTGGCGCAAAGACTGCTGTATATTTCAGAACCACGCTCTACCAAAGCCTTTTCTTCAGGGCTGAAATTGGGATTGGATCTTCCAAAAAACGAGTTGACCGTCTGGGGTTCTATGACTTGTTTGGCAACCAATTGTACACCGCGGGTGGTGTCGGTTTTTAGTATGTTTTTCACCTTCGCGATATGGCCGGGTATTTTTAATAACCTGCCGGTCATCATGGCCCGCATTTTTACTTCAGTATCCTTATCATCCATCATCGACAGGTACTCTTTATTAAAAGTTTGGTCACCTGATTTATACAGGGATTCGCTCAACCAAAGGGCCATCTTGCGCATACGCGGGTTGACATCTTTCATCAAACTTTTCACCAATTCAGATTCCATGGTACCGAGTCCTTCCAATACCCATAAGGCATGGAATTTGGCTTCTGGTTTTTTATCGGATTGTATTAATTCAAGAAGAACCTGTGTTACGGATTTATCTTGTCGCTGTACCAGTATTTGTTGGGCCATATCCCGCCACCACCCATTGGGATGATCCAGGTACTGCACCAATTCCAGCGAGGTCTGATCATACATATGCGGTTGGACCGGGTCGCGGGGTATATCTTTATGCGTCAACCTCCATATTCTGCCAAGGTTGATTACTTTGTCCAATTGGTATTGTTCGATTTTTGCTCGCAGGTAAGATCCTACCGGTGTCCATTCACCTTCCTGTATAATACCATGATACATATCTACTACATACAGGGTGCCGTCTGGCGCAGTAGACATTTCTACCGGCCTAAACAATGGATCTGTGGAACGGATGAACTCTGATTTTTGATCCTGGAAAACATTGTGTAAAGTAGTCAGGCCTCCTTTCACTTCGGCATTCACTTGCCTCACAATACGGGCTACCGGTTCACCGTAGAAATATTGTCCGATCAATGCTGGTGGCAGTTTATCCCCTCTGAATATATCATTGCCCGAAGCGCCGGTGACTCTATTGAGATTGCCATCGGGCATTCGCACCGCTCCCATGCCTCCTTGCATATCCGCGACTAATACGGAAGCACCCCAGGGTACATCAAACCCCTCGGCGTAATTAATATCTTTTACAATATAATCTCCATAGTGAATCGGAAACTGAAAATAAGAAGGCAAACCATTGGATCCGCCCTGGAACCACAACTTGCCATCATCATCATGGGTGATGCCCCATTGTGCGTGGTTGGATCCGGTGGATTCGCGGATGACGCCTTGTGGAGTTTCGCGCACCCGAAACGGGTTTACCGTACTATATAACCAATTATCCATACCCCAGTACATAAAAGCCTGTTGATGTTCTACATTACCGGCCCTGCCGAATCGATCCGTAAAAAATTCTTTTTTATCCGCTTTACCATCGTTATCCGTGTCAGTGAATTTGTATACGATATCTGCATTGGATTCCATGGTGAGTATACTATTGGGTCCGACCGGCAATACAAATCGTGGGAAGACCAGTTTATCTACAAACATGCCCCCTTTCTCATAGATCCCATCGTTGTCCTTATCTTCCCATCTGGATATACCGCTAATCGGCTCCAGGGTCCCTTTAGAGTCTGCGGTGAGCATATAGGACCGCAGCTCCAATACATACATGCGGCCATTACCATCAAAGGTGATGGCAGCGGGTTGTTGAATGGATGGTTCGGTGAGCACCGCATCCATCGAATAGCCCGGTTGCAGTAAAAAATTTTCTTTCTCCAGGGTGACAGGCAGGGGCAATACCGGTGGCTTGGGCGACAGATCTACTCCTTTCCAATATTCACTGGCCGTATCGGCTCCTTCGGGAATATATACGATGGGCCAGGTGGAGGGATCATTTTTTGAAGGACCACAGGAGGTGATTAACAATATGCAGGTAAAAGCGGGGATAATCCCAAGTCTGATTTTCATATCTTATGGTAAAAATCAAAACTACAAAGAGCAGGTGAAACTATTGGACTGCTCGAATTCCTTTAGACCGGTGCCTATGATTAATAGATAGATCAGCTTTTACAAGGGGCTATGCGTAAAGTTGTCGCGACAGTCTTTTGCATAGATGGGTGGGCGGCTTCCAACAAGTGTATTATTGTACAGTTCTACCTGAGAGAATTCCAATGTTTAGTGAAGTATTTAAAGAACTCAATTATAAAAATGAAATTGTTTTTTTAATGACGGACAAGATGCACTTGCCTATTTGTCCGCAAAAAACACAGAACCTTTTATTGTTTTTTCTGACATCAATATGCTAAAGCTAAATGGTATGGAGTTAAGAAAACAAATTCATGAAAACGAGGACAATTTGCAGTC
>JAWXBI010000223.1:0-8177 GCA_034439915.1 Saprospiraceae bacterium
GCAATCAGCGGTCAGTAATCAGCAATCGGTATCACTGTACAATTCACGGGTTAGTGTCCACTGTCCACTGACGACTTTCATTGTCCAACTATCCACTGTTTACTGTTCACTGACGACTGTCAATTATTATTCTCTCATCACCTTCCTATTTATGAAATACATATCGCTCATTTTCTTTTTCTTTCTAATTCAATCAGCAGCAGCTCAAAACCTGATCCTGAAAGGTAGCGTCAGGGATTCGACTCAGGCAGACTTACCTTACGCTTCGGTATTATTGCTTCATGCCAAAGACTCGGTGATGGTCGAATTTGCCACCACCGACGATAAAGGGGCGTTTAAGTTAAGAGCAAAGTCAGGGGAAGCGTATATCCTGCAGATTAGTTTTATGGGATTTGAAACGCATTGGCAATCTATTACCGGAATTCTAATGGATACCCTTTTGGGTGATATTGTTCTTGAAAAAGCAATAAACAATTTACCTTCTTTACATGTGTTGGGTGAACAAAGCCTGATGAAAATAGGCCGGGATACAGTGGAATACAATGCTAAAGCCTTTAAGACCCAGCCCGGCGCGGCTGTAGAAGATTTACTCAAGAGATTACCCGGAGTCGAAGTTCAGCGCGATGGTTCGGTAAAGGCATATGGCGAAAATGTGCAGAATATACTGGTGGACGGCAAAGAATTTTTTGGCAAGGATACCCGGATCGCTACCAAGAACCTGGAAGCAGATGCTGTAGACAAAGTACAGGTCTTTGATAAAAAATCGGATGTAGCTGAATTTACCGGGGTCGATGATGGCCGGGATGAAAAGACCATCAATCTTAAATTGAAAGAAGATCGTAAAAATGGTTATTTCGGCAATGCCGAACTTGCCGGTGGTACCCATGAACGGTTTAAATCAAAATTTAATCTTAACCGTTTTTCGCCGCAGTCCAGGTTGTCTGTGATCGGGTCAGGCAACAATATAAATGATCAGAGTTTTTCTTTCCAGGACTATCTGGATTTTATGGGCGGTATCGGTGCATTTATGTCCGGCGGAGGTGGAAAAATGAGGATACAATTAAACGAATCATCGGGATTGCCTATGGGGGGCGTCACCCAGGGGATCCAAAGGTCCATTGCCGGAGGGATCAATCTGTCCAAAGACCTCAGCACTAAAACGGAATTTAATGCCAGCTATCTCGCCAACAATTTCAGAAATGTATTAAACCGGGACAATCAGCGCCAAAGCCTGCTGGCCGACGAATTTTTCAATAGCGAAGAAATGGAAGAACGCACTAGCGGCAGCCACAGCCACACCATAACCTTCAGATTAAAATCCAAACTGGACTCCTTTCAAAATCTCATCCTTCGTGGAGGGGGAGGGTGGAACGATAATAATTACCTGAGCCAGCTCCGGAATGCTACCTTCCTTCAAAATCAGGATCCGGCCAATCAGAGCGCACGCACCTATGATGTAAATGGCCAGGGATTTAATTTTAATGCCAACCTGACCTGGCAAAAAAAATTCAGAAAGGCAGGACGATCTTTGGTTTGGAGCGCTTCCGGGAAATATGGCAACAATGACCGTGATGGTTACCTCGAGGCAAACAATCAATATTACATAGGAAATACCTTTTCCGATACCCTGCTGCAAAATCAATTGTTTTCTGACCAGGGCGTTCAACTGGAATCAAGAATGTCGTATACAGAACCACTGGGTAAAAAAAGATTTATTGAATTAAACGGATTGTGGTCCAATAACCGAAACCTCACCAACATGGATTTTTATGACATCATTGAACCCGGTGTACAGCGCAGGAACGAGCTGCTCTCCAACAAATACAACCGGGGATACCAGGTATATAATGGCGGTGTGCGATTAATTAAAAATCATAAAAAATATTATTTTTCCATGGGCCTCAATCTGCAACATTCTTCGTTAAACGGAAAACTACAGGACCTGGAGCAGGCGATTACTACAGATTTTACCCGGTTATTGCCCGGGGCTTCTTTACAATATGAACTCAGTACTGCCAATAATGTGAATATTGATTATGAAACCCAGGTCCAGGAACCCTCCCTGGAGCAGCTTCAGCCGACCAGCAACAATACGGATCCACTCAATATTTTTGTGGGCAACCCCAACCTTAAACCGGAATACACCCATGAATTAAATTCCTCTTATTTTAAATATGACCAGTTTTCATTTACCTCCATTTTCGCACGCCTCGGGGCCAATTATACTTTAAATAAGATCACCGAACTGGTTGAGGTCGATTCACTGTTTAAAAGAACAATCAAACCGGTGAATGTCAAGGATGAAAAAGCAATTCAAGTGGGTTTTGAAATCAGTACACCGATACGTCCTTTGTTTATATCCACCAAACTCCGGCTACGGTCACAACTGGCACAAAGCATATTATTTGTAAACGGCATTAAAAATCAGGTCAATCGCCTAGGCAATTCGGTTTATTTTTCATTGGAAAACAGGAATAAAGACCGTTTTGATGCTTTGGCTGGCATCCGGTGGAGCGGCAATCAAACCTCCTATTCGGTAAGTAACAGCCTGGACCAGACCTTTCACGAGACCAATTGGTTTGGCGAAGTGACCTATACCCCTAATGATCGATGGGCTTTAAAAACCGAATTCGACCGTATTGCCTATACGCAGTTTGGACAGGCTGATCCTATCGTGGTTCCGCTCTGGCATGCCAGCCTCACCCGTTTTTTTACCAAACAACAACGATTAAAGGCTACCCTTTCCGTTTTTGATATACTCAACCAAAACAAAGGTATTGCCCGAAGCAGCCAGCTCAATTATCTGGAAGTTCAACGCACCAATGTTTTGGGAAGATATTTTATGCTGGGCCTGGCTTATTCCATCAAAGGGTTTAAGAAATCAAATAATGGAATTGAGATTAATATTGAAAGGTAGGCTTTGTAGCGGCTTCTTCAGCTGCCGTGTATGTGTATCGATACCGATTGCCTATTGCCTCGGGATTATTTCGATAACGGCGGAGCACACATATTTAATTAAATCGATTCAAACCCAATAATCCCGAAATAATCGGGATTTGTTTCTTCATACCCAGGTCATTTGATATTCGCCATCCATTCCATCACCTGGTTTGTTTTTGCCCCGGATTCACCATTGCTTGGACATTTGCCCCGTCCATTGAGTTCATCTACTATAGTTTGTATTAGTGGGTGTTGAATATTTTGGGGAATATCAAAATAGTGTTTTACGGGTTCCTGTCCATCCAGGTGCAAGGTGACGGAATGATCACCAAAAAACGGAAAGGACATGGAGCCCCTGCTACCATATATAGTGGTGATTTCCTTCTGGGCATTTTGACTGGTGCTGAAACACCAGGAACCCTGACCAGGTAGTCCACTGGCAAACTGAAATTGTCCGATGACTATATCATCTGCAGGATATACACCGGCTTGGTTGAGGGAATATCCGGAAGCCCTGGTTACGGGTCCAAACAGAAAATCCATGATATCGAGCTGATGACAAGCGAGGTCGTGAAAATATCCTCCACCAGCTACTTCCGGGTCGGTCCGCCAATTGGCCAGATTTTGACTGGCGCCTACGATATCCGGCCGTATGGGCTTGTGTACCTGAATGTCAACGAACCGGATATCGCCTATTGTGCTATCTTCTATCCAGTTTTTGATCGCTTTGAAATTTTCCAGGGCCCGGCGATAATAGGCAACAAATAAAGGAACGTTTGCTTGTTGGCAGGCTGCAATCATCGCCTCGCATTCTACATAAGTTCTGGCCATCGGTTTTTCAACATATACCGGTTTTCCGGCTGCAGCTGCTTTTTGGGTATAATACAGATGTACGTTTGGGGGCGTGGCGATATATATAGCATTGACCTCGGGATCATTGATCAGTGCATCGGCGTCATCATACCATTTGGGTACTCCATGTCTTTCGGCATAATTCTTAGCGAGAGAAGCGGATCTCCTCATGACGGCTACCAGGCGCGAGTCATTGATTTTATTAAAAGCGGGCCCGCTTTTGACTTCACATACATCACCTACGCCGATGATGCCCCAGTTGATTTGCATAGTATAAGGATTGTATTATTGAAAAGGAATTGACAATTTTCCCCACGATATTAGTCAAAAATTAAAAAAGACTTTTCTTGCCCTGTCTACTTTATTATAAATTGTATTGATGAAAAGACTATTAGTGTTAATTCTGGTGTTGCTCTGGGTCTTGCGGGCCCAGGGTCAATCTCAACCCTGTGCGGCTATCCGCTTACCCAAAATCAGTGATCAGAATAAACAGGATCTGGAAAATAAACTACTTAAAGCCTATGAAGAATATAAATCGGATCCCACAAGTGCAGACGCACTGATCTGGTACGGGCGCCGAATGGCTTACCTGGGACGGTATATGGAAGCCATTGAGGTGTTTACCAAAGGCATACACCAACACCCAAAGGATGCTCGTATGTACAGGCATCGGGGGCACCGATATATTACGGTTAGGTGTTTTGACCAGGCTGTCCGGGATTTTGAAATAGCGGCCCGGCTTATAAAAGGCACGAGAGATGAAGTGGAAGCCGATGGTTTGCCCAATGCCAGCAATACCCCCACCAGCACCCTGCAGTCCAATATCTGGTATCATCTTGGCCTGGTTTATTTTCTTAAGGGAGAATTTAGCCGGGCCAGAAAAGCGTATAAAAATGGTATAAAAGTCTCCACCAATCCGGATATGTATCTAGCCATGGCCAATTGGCAGTACATCACGTTTAGAAGGCTGCATAAAGATAAGAAAGCCAGTGCGTTATTGGCTAATATTGACTCATCAACAAAACTCCTTGAAAACAGCGATTATCTGCTATTATTAATGCTCTATAAATTGGATAAATCTATTGAGGAAGCTGAAAGGGCGTTATCTGAAAACGGCAATCCCCTGTCAAATGCGACCAGATCCTTTGGGGTGGGACATTATATTCTCTTAAAGGGGGATATAGTTAAAGCCAGGCAAGTTTTTACTACCATTACTGCAGGGGATCAGTGGGCCAGCTTTGGATTTTTAGCTGCTGAATCTGAATTAAAAAAGCGGTTTTAGGGGGTTAAATAGGAATTGTGTCTTTTTTGATATTAATTATTTTATCATATTAATTTTCAAAATATATAGTGTGTCGATAATCAATGATTAGAGAATATATTTTTAACCAAAAAGAATCTTAATTTTGGGTCCTATTATAATACGTTTAGTTACTTGTTTCCAATGTTGTTCTATAGCACTAAAGATCAATCGATTAAGTCAAAATTTGAAGAAGCCATTTTTTTTGGCCCTTCTCCTGATGGTGGGCTCTATATGCCGGAGCAAATCCCAAGCCTTTCTGTTGAGTTTTTTGACGGATTGAGTGATTTGTCTTTGACGCAAATTGCTCTTGAAATCCTATCGCCTTTTACTCCTCTTGACCGGAATACTTTAGAAGGTATAATAAGCCGGGCGTTTAATTTTCCTGCTCCTTTGCGGGTTGTTGGAGAAAAGTTTCAGTTTCTTGAGCTTTTTCATGGTCCAACATTGGCTTTTAAAGATTTTGGAGCAAGGTTTATGGCACAGATCATGGCTTATTTTAGGCCGGCTGGTTCTGAAATTAATATTTTAGTGGCTACCTCTGGAGATACAGGAGGAGCCGTTGCTAGTGCTTTTAGCGGTTTACCCGGATTTAAGGTTTACATATTATTTCCCAAGGGGAAGGTAAGTTTGTTGCAACAAAAGCAATTGACGACTTGGGATGAAAACATTCAAGCCCTGGAGGTCAGCGGCACTTTTGATGATTGTCAGCGGCTTGTTAAAGCTGCATTTGGTGACCTGGGTTTAAGGGAGCATAAATCATTTGCCTCCGCCAATTCTATAAATATTGCCCGGTTGCTCCCTCAGATGGTTTATTTTTTTGAAGCGTTTAAACAAGCGAAAAACAAAGATGATTTAAGCATAATTGTTCCTTCTGGCAATTTTGGAAATCTGACTGCTGGTTTATTTGCCAAACGGATGGGGTTGCCAGTTAAACAATTTATCGCAGCTACTAATATAAATGATATAGTCCCGCAATATTTAATTAGCGGTAAATATGAAACGCGTGTTTCACGTGAAACACTATCCAATGCAATGGATGTGGGAGACCCAAGTAATTTTGTCCGAATACTTGATTTGTATAAAGAACCCCAGAACGGTTCCACGTGGAACAAAATCAAAGAGGACTTAAGATACCATGTCGTTTCCGATGAGGAAACTTTAAATAATATCAGGGAAGTGTACGATCAATACGATTACATCATGGACCCTCATACGGCAGTGGCCTATGGAGCCGCCAAGGCCAATCCGGGAAACAATATAATTGTATCTACTGCACATTGGGCCAAATTTGAAACAACCATAGAAAAGGCAATAGGGATCCTTCCCCCTTTGCCATCTGCCTTGGCGGACCTGCTAAATAAACACGAAAAGATAATTCCCATCCAACCCCAATATGAGGAGCTATTGGAAATTATCAAAGGGTAAGCTTTGGGCGAGGACGCCAAAAGCAACGGGTGGTGGTTTTTTCAGGCGTCCCCGCTTGAAAACGATTTGCCGGTCAACTGAAAGCTGTGTAAGCTTTGGGCGAGGACGCCAAAAGCAACGGGTGGTTTTTCAGGCGTCCCCGCCTGAAAACGATTTGCCGGTCAACTGAAAGCTGTGTAAGCTTTGGGCAAGGACGCCAAAAGCAACGGGGGTGGTTTTTTCAGGCGTCCCCGCTTGAAAACGAGTTGCCGGGGTCAACTGAAAGCTGTGTAAGCTTTGGGCGTTGTCGTTCAACTGAAAGGCTGCTGGGTGTTGCTTTAGGCGAGGACGCCTAAAGCAACAAGTTCCACCGATAATAAAACCACAGCAATAATAGCGCAAACCCAATAATCAAAACCAGGAAGGTCAGCCTGAATTGTGTGGGTCTAAGTTTCTTTGCCACTATACCACCAATGATCATTCCCAAAACCGCACCAATCAATCCATTACCAAAAGCAGTAGCCGCTGAAGAGAACCCTTCTTCACGGGTATTGCCTAAGGAAGAGATAAACATGGATGCACAAAAACCAAAGAGGCCGGTAAATAATACAAATAATATTGATTTTATGCTCATTAAGCAAGTTGCGAATTTTATTCAATTTAATCATTCTATACCCAAAGAGACATCTCACAAAGAAACAATTTTGGGTTATTTCAGGCAATCATGGGTTATTTCAGGCAATCATGGGTTATTTCAGGCGTCTTCGCCTGAAATAAAAGGGTTTTTTAAAGAAAGCCGGGTGACAAGCTTCATGCTCAACAGGCCTTTTATACCATCACTCAGGGAGGCCTTGCTGATAAAAAATTCACTTGCAATTGTGGTCAGATTTTCGGTGTTCGGTAAGCGGATATGACAAATAAATCAGAATTTGGACTTGAACCGGGCTCAGGTCATGACGTTTTCCTTCATGCGTATACCTTGCCCTGAAAATACCGGCACAATTTCAAACACAAATAATTGGTGTCGAACCGGATCGGAAGATTGAAGTTTTGACAGTTGGGCTGGGATAATGCCTTTATTTATTTCGGCTCCTGATTTATTTTATACAGCATCAGACGAGCTATATTGCCGGCACGGGATTTTGCTTCTTCCGCTTTTGTACCTGTAAAAAACTCGTCGACCGTTTCATTAAACAACCTTAACCATTCTCCAAACTGAACTTCGCCCATCGGTGTAAGTTTGCCGAGTTTGAGATGTGGGATCATGGGATTGCCGGTATAAGATTGTTCTCCCAGCAACTGGCTTCCCCAAAAGGAATACATTATAGGCAGGTGGGCTGAAAAATCAAGTTGGGCAACTTCGGTGAATATAGGCCCGATGACCGGATTGGCCCTGACCTTGTTATAAAACTGGTCCACCAGCACTATGATGTCCTCCCGGGTTTGAATATCGTGAATGTCCATTTCAGTAAATATAGTTAGGATCCTAACTATATATAATACAATTTGAACCACATAGTCCTAAATATCCCACAGCGACACAAAGAACACAAAGAATACGGAGAGCAGCAAAGCTGCACTAAGCTGTCGTTGTGGGAAATCATACTAATTTGAGGCAACTAAATATCCCACAGCGACACAAAGAACACAAAGAATACGGAGAGCAGCAAAGCTGCGC
>JAWXBI010000224.1:0-25367 GCA_034439915.1 Saprospiraceae bacterium
ATATGTGGCTGGAAGCTGGACCCTCATCGAAATAATCCCGATCGATCGGGATCGATGCACAGGGTATGTGCGCCCAAATTTATTTGGGTGATATGGGTGAACATGAACCCTCATCGAAATAATCCCGATCGATCGGGATCGATGCACAAAACTTTCCCTAAATTAACTGAATGATTCAAAAAAAAACCATTTTCATTCTATCCTGTGTTTTATTAGTTACAGCCATTACCGCTGCTCAGGGCCCTACCCGTGAAGATTATAAACGCGCCGTCGCCTACCAATGGGGCAACCTGGTCAATAAAAAAATCTTCAACGCCCATGTTCAACCCATATGGTTTGATGACAGTACGGGACTGGGGTTCATCTCTCAGGATAAATCCAGAAAATTATTTCAAAAATTTTTATGGAAACAAAACAAGATAGAGCCTTGGTTTGACCAGGAAAGGCTGGCAAAAGTATTGTCCGATACCACTAAAACCACGTTAAAAGCGAACGACCTGGCTATACAAGCCTTGCGATATATAGATAAGACCCGTGTAGGATTTAGTCTTCAGGGCAAGAGCTATGAACTGGATCTCCAAACCTATACCCTTAAACAAATCAATCCCGAAACACAAAATGAATGGGAATCCCTGTCCCCCGACAGTCAATACGTTGCCTATACTGACCAATACAACCTATATGTCAAATCAAAAAAAGATGGCTCAGTCAAACGATTGAGTAAAAACGGGACCAGGCACTATGAATATGGTACTTACTATGGTTGGTCCGATATCATCGAAGGAGAAGATGGCGAACGTCCGAGGCGATTTAGGGTCTACTGGTCACCCGACAGCAAATGGATACAAACGTATATCACCGATTTGCGAAACGCTAAAAAAATGTACCTGCTCGATTGGAGCCAGGATACCCTGTATAAACCCAAACTATTATCCTATTATCGTGGATCTCCGGGAGATACCGATATGGTGAAAATGATCCCGGTATTTTATAACATTGGAACCGGCGAAGAATACATCAAATCGAACCTGAGCAGTACCCATACCAATCCCATACAATACGAATGGTCTAAAGAAAGCGGTATCATCTACCAGGAAAATGCCATCCGGGGATATCAGGCGGTGGAACTGCATCGATGCAACCTCAATAACAAATCCCAGGAACTGCTTTATCACGAGACGAGTCCAACCAATATAGACAATTATCAATCACAGATCAATGAAGACCTTGACCTGGTTGTGATCACTTCTGAAAAAGATGGATGGAAACAACTCTATACCCTGGATCTTAAAACCAAACAACTTAATCCGCTGACCTCCGGTGCTTATTATATAAATCAGGTCCATCATATCGACGCAAAAAACCATCTGGTCCTGTTTACCGCTTCCGGCAAAGAACCCGGTCGCAATCCCTACTTCCAGCATTTATATAGAATTTCCCTGGAAGATAAAAAACTGACTCTGCTTACTCCAGAAGACGCCAACCACGATATCTCGGTATCGCCCGATGGCAATTGGTTTACCGATAATATTTCTACAATGAACCAGCCTACGCGTACAGTGATCAGAAATATAAAACCAACCGTACCCCCGGTTGAAATATCCAAGGCGGACATCACTGCAATTGATTCACTTCAATTCAGGTTTCCTGAGGTCTTTACAGCCCTTGCCCGTGACGGACAGACCACGATTTATGGAGCCATCTGGAAGCCTACTACGTTTAATCCGGCCAAAAATTATCCGGTCATCGATCAATCGTATACCGGCCCGCATACCTTTATGTATCCGCGCAATTTTATATCGGCGATGGCCCGCTCCAATCAAGCCCTCGCCGAATTGGGCTTTACCGTCATCACCGTAGACGGTATGGGCACCGCCAACCGATCCAAAGCATTCCACAATGTATCCTATAAAAACATGGGTAAAAACCTGGAGGACCACCGCCTTGCTATCCTCCAACTGGGAAGAAAATATTCGTGGATAGATACTACCCGTGTTGGTATTTTCGGCCATTCCGCCGGTGGATATGATGCAGGCCACGCCGTACTCGAATATCCCGATTTTTATAAAGTAGCTGTCGCCAGCAGCGCCGATCATGATTTCCGTATGGAAAAAGACTGGTGGCCGGAGATGTATATGGGATGGCCGGTAGACTCCAGCTATCACCAGGTATCCAATATCACCATTGCCGGTAAACTAAAAGGCAAACTCCTCATTACCCATGGAGGTATTGATGAAAATGTCAACCCTTCCGCCACCTTCAAACTGGCCGAGGCACTGATCAGGGCCAACAAGGAATTTGATATGCTTATCCTGCCGAGTCAGCGGCACGGATATCAGGGAGCTTATAACGATTATTTTACTAAGAAGAAATGGAATTATTTTGTGGAGCATTTACTGGGAGGGGAGGCGATGTGGGAGGTGGATATGCGGTGATGAGAACCACTCAGACCACAAAGAGGCACTGAGAAAAAATTAGTAAAAACAAATAGATTCGTTGCCACAGAAGCGCGGAATTGCACTGAGCAAGTATGTTCTGAGTTTTTTAGTGTCCCTGTGGCATCTAAATAATAAAATTTATATGCTCATCTTACTGAATCAGCGACAAGGAACCAGGTTGACTAAAATGATTATTTTATGAAGAGGAAATGGAAATATTTTGGGAAGCATTTGTTTGAAGGTGACGGTGTGGGAGGTGGACTTGCGGTGATGAGGTACCAAATAGCCACAATCCATAGGCATCATATGATCCAAGTTTGTTTATCGATACACCAATCTAGAACAATTTAATGTTTAAATTGAGCATTAGTTAAAATGAACCTTCTAATAAGCAATGCTAAATTATTATTTTAAAGATACAATAGACTCTTTTCTAAACAAGAGTATTGAGGCAATCATTGGTGAGATTTCAATCTCCAACCAATTCGATACAACTACCAACCAAAATAAATCTTGGGAACAGCAGATTTTAATTCTTAAAAAGTCACTTATTGGATACACCGGAACTATTTTTTTTGAATTCTCAATTCCAAGGATGGGTAAAAGAATAGATTCCCTTTTAATCATTAATAATGTTGTTTTTGTAATTGAATTTAAAGTAGGAGGACATACTTTTCTACAATATCATATCGACCAAGTTTGGGATTATGCACTAGATTTAAAAAACTTTCACAAACCAAGTCATTTAGCTGTTTTAGTGCCAATCTTAGTTGCTACTGAATCAAAAACGTCTTTTATTGAAATTACAACAACATCTCACAATGACAATTTAATATCGCCAATAAAAATAAATAAGGAAAACCTAAGCGAAGCTCTTAAAAATACTCTGTTGTTTTTTAGTGAACATGAAAAAATAGATGGAAATGAATACGCTGAAGGTAGTTATTCTCCAACTCCAACGATAATAGAAGCGGCTGTTTCTCTTTACAATTCACACACAGTTGATAATATTACAAGAAATGATGCAGAAGTAAAAAACTTAACAGTCACAACCTCAGCGATTTCAGAAATAATCGATATGGCAAAATCAAAGCATAAAAAAATAATTTGCTTTGTAACAGGAGTTCCAGGAGCCGGTAAAACTCTTGTTGGTTTAAAAGTTGCAACAGCTCATCTAGATAAGGAAAAAGGAAACACGAGTGTTTATTTGTCGGGCAACGCACCATTAGTAGCTATCTTGCAAGAAGCATTGGCAAGGGATAAAATCAGGAACGAATATGAACTGGGAAATAAAATAAAAAAAGGAAAGGCAAGGGAAGGAGTCAAGACGTTCATACAAATAATTCATCATTACAGAGATGCTTATCTGGTTGATCAGAGTCCTCCTTATGACCATGTAGCCATTTTTGATGAAGCTCAAAGAGCTTGGAATAAGGAGCAGACAATAAAATTCATGAAACAGAAAAAGAACCAACATGACTTTAATTTTTCTGAGCCAGAGTTTTTAATTTCTTGTTTAGACAGGCATAAAGATTGGGCTGTAATTGTTTGTTTAGTGGGTGGCGGACAGGAAATTAATACTGGTGAAGCTGGAATATCTGAGTGGTTATATGCTATCAAAAACATTTTCTCTGATTGGGAAGTTTATATTTCTCCGAATCTTACTGATTCTGAATATGCAGCTGTTGATTCAATCAAACATTTAATGGAAAGTAATAAAGTTCGGTTTAATACTGATTTGCACCTTTCAGTTTCTATGCGGTCTTTCAGAGCAGAAAATCTTTCACTTTTTATAAAAAAACTTTTAGACCTGGAAATTGAAGAGGCAATAAAAACTCTTGCAAATATTTCAGAAAACTATCCAATTGTTTTAACAAGAGATTTATTTAAAGCTAAAAAATGGTTAACGGAAAAGGCTAGGGGGTCTGAAAGATATGGGATAATAGTTTCGTCGCAAGCTCAACGGTTAAAGCCTTTTGCTATTGATGTGAAGTCTCCGATGAATCCGGTCAATTGGTTTTTAGAGGGAAAAGAAGATATTCGTTCTTCTTATTATTTAGAAGATGTTGCAACTGAATTTCATGTGCAAGGACTAGAATTGGATTGGGCTTGCATGGTTTGGGATGGAGATTTAAGACATTCAAAGAACGAGTGGAAAACCTATTCTTTTGTAGGAAGCAATTGGCAAAATATCAACAAGCCCGAGCGAAAAAAATACTTAATTAATGCTTATAGAGTCCTGTTAACAAGAGCCAGACAGGGTATGGTTATTGTAGTACCAAACGGAAATATTGATGATCATACTAGAAAATCAGAATATTACGATCCAACCTATAATTATTTACAAAGCATTGGTATAAGGGTTTTATAACCGGTATTTTGGTAACCCTTTCAGAAATCAACCAATTAAACCTCGCCATATTTCAATATTTCACGATTGAATTGTATTAATTGACTGGTATCTATATTGTCATAACGAAAGGTGTAAATAGATGTAAAATCACCCGCCGATGAACTCGATTCCTTTAGAGGGTCCAACCCACATATCATGAAAAAACGAAAAATACGGAAGCTTCGTCTTCCAATTACTTATGACAGGATTGCCCTTAAGGTACCCACTCTTAAAACCTGCTGTCTTGATACGTCCCGTTTGTAATAAAAACGATCCCCGAAATATCAAATTGAAATATTCAATTTTCAGCATTACCTTTACCTTTAAACCATGATCAATCGCAGGTTGGAAAAAGAAATTGTCGGTTTGCTTAAAACCTTCCCCTGCGTGGCCATTCTGGGTCCTCGTCAGGTAGGTAAAACAACGCTTGCAAAAAAAATTGCAGGAGGGATGAAAAACAAAGCTCTTTTTTTAGATGTCGAACGTCCTTCCGACCGGATAAAACTGACCGATGCCGAAAGTTATCTCAAAGCACATGCTGGTCAATGCATCATCCTGGATGAAATCCAGTTTATGCCTGACTTGTTCAATGTCCTGCGTCCTTTGATCGATGACCATCGCCGTCCGGGTCGTTTTTTAATCACCGGTTCCGCCTCCCCGGCACTGGTCCGTGGTTTATCGGAATCCCTGGCAGGCCGGATCGCTTATATGGAACTAACCCCCGTTGGAATCTCCGAGTTACCGAACCATTTTTCAATGCAACATCACTGGTTCACCGGTGGTTTTCCATTGGCTTTGAGCGCTAAGACCAATAACAAAACAGTAGAATGGCTGGATCATTTTATTAAAAGTTATGTAGAACGGGACTTGAATCAGTTGTTTCAGATCTCCTTTAGCCCAACGCTCATCCGAAACTTTTGGACTATGATTGCCTTTAATAATGGTGGTTTGTTAAATGCAGAAAACTATGCCCGGGCCTTAGGAGTGACTGGCCCTACAATAAACCGATACCTGGATTATCTGGAAGGGGCATTCCTCATTCGAAAACTATTGCCCTGGCATACTAATCTTAATAAACGACTGGTTAAATCACCAAAACTGTATATCCGGGACAGTGGATTGTTGCACCGACTTGCGGGAATAGACCGATTTGAGACCCTGCAGGGAAATTTACTGATAGGCGCTTCCTGGGAAGGTTATGTCATTGAACAAATTAGCCAGGTTTTGTCTTCCGGAATATCATTGTTTTTTTATCGAACACACGATGGCGCTGAGATGGATTTGGTGCTGATTAAGAACAATAAAGTCAGTGCTGCGATTGAAATCAAACTCAATAATAATGCGCTGCCGGAAAAGGGATTTTATGAGGCTATTAAAGCACTTTCACCCTTTACCAGTTATATCCTGACTCCGGCTGGCGAAACTTTTCCCATTGGAAAAAATATATTTCATTGTAGTTTGATTTCTTTTATTAAAATGGAAATTGGAAAACTATAGGCAATAAGGATAAGTTAAAAGAGCAACATGATTCTTCGCAGTTAACATGATTTCTTAAGCTCATTTCCCCTTCACCCTTTCCCACAAATCCCCCAACCCCTCAAACCTCGCCATATTCCACGGACTGGATTTTATAAGCATTTTGTTATCTGTGCTATCAATCTGTAATGGATAATTAAACGTAAAATCACCAATAGAAGGCCGCCATCCCTTGGTCGTCCCAAACCGCAGATCATGAAAATACGGCAGTCCATCTTCCAGTATACTGATGCACGAATACCCTTTGGAAAAACGCTCGAGGAGCTGATATTCTTTGTTATCAATAAAAGAAGCAGCCAACTCTTTATGTGCGGGGATATAATTAAAATTAACCCTGGCCGAATCGTCCAATAAAGAATAATGTCCCTGATAATAACCGGAATCGGATTTCGCTAAAGTACTCCACAAAATATTGTTCAATGGAGCTGGGGTAAGGGATTGACCGGAGAAAGGAATTTGCTGATTGGTCAGTTGATTTTCAAAATGATTTTCGAAAAATGACCTGTTGTAGATAGTCCAACTCAGATAAATTCCGGATAGGATCAGGGCATATCTGGCCACCTTGTTTTTAAATGGCAGGGAAACGTTTTTGAATAATAGAATAATAAAGGCCAATAACATGGGCAAGGTAAACAAGGGATCGGCAATGAATATCGTAGTGTACGAAAACCGGTGATTACAAAATGGTTCGAATAAGCCCGTACCATAATTGGTCAGCGAATCAATAAATATATGTGAAAAGGTCCCCAGACCAATCAGGATAGCCCATCGCCACCAGGGAATACTTTCCCGGGGAATGAATTCCCGGGGTATCTCGTCTTTGCGATATATCCTAGCTAAAAAATTCCCCAGAATCAGCGGAAAGACTGCTGCAAATAAAATCGAATGGGTAAATCCACGGTGAGTCAATAAGGACTGGACCGGATGAACCAAAGGGCCAAGGAATATGTCGAGATCGGGAACCGTATCGGCAATCGCACCCCACAGGACTGCTTTCCTGCCGGCTTGCTTGCCCAAGGTGACTTGTCCTAAACAGCCTCCTAATACAATATGAGTGATGGAATCCATAAGAGAGGTTAAAGAGGAAGGGTTAAAGGTAAAAGTGGAAAGGGGAAAGAGGAAGGGGAACCTTTCCTCCTTAACCTTTCCTCTTTCCTCCTTCCTCCTTTAATGCCTCCACAAATCTATCCAATTCTTCAGTTGAAGTATAAACATTTGGGGTGATTCGGCAACCGTGTACATTGGCATAATCTATAGCCACTGTAAAGATCTTATACTTTTCGAGTAAAGTTTTGGCGAGATCTGCTGGCTTCATGCCCTTGATCCCCACATTGGCAATACCACAGGCACGGACAGGGTCAGCAGGGGTATTCAGGTCTATATGAGGCAGGTCCCTGACTTTGGATGTCCAATAATTTTGCAAATACCTCAACCGGGCTTCTTTGCGCGCTGGCCCAATCATTTCATAAAACTCAATAGCATCCTGCACCGCCAGGTCAGTATGCACCGGCACGGTACCGGTATGATTCAGTTTGCGGATATCATCATCGGCAAAACCCGTGTCACCAAACAATTGCCAGAGTTTGGCAATTTTATCTTTTTTCACATATAATAATCCGGCACCCAGCGGTACACTCAACCATTTATGTAAACTACTTCCATAATAATCACAACCCAGATCGGAGATCTTATACTCAAAATGGCCTACACAATGCGCCCCATCGACCAGGACATCCACTTTATGCCGATGTGCCATATCGGTTATTTTTTTAATGGGCAATATCTGACCAGTGATGTTGACCATGTGTGAAACCATTAATAATCGTGTGTTGGGCGTAATGGCATTTTCATATAAAGCGACTATTTCTTCATCGTCCTTGGGATGAAGGGGGACGGAAACTCTTTTGTTGACGAGTCCATATCGCCTGGCCTGATATTTAAACATATCGAGCATGGCCCCGTAATCCTGTAAAGCCATGACTGCCTCCTCAGCCGGTTTCCAGTCATACCCCGAAATTACCGTGTCCAGAGACTCTGTCGTATTACGGGTCAGCACGACTTCTTCATGGGAAGCACCGACCAACCTTGCTAGTTTTTTCCGGATTTCAATATTATCATCAAAGCGGTGATTGCGCATATACCAGGACCCCTGAAAATTGATGTCTTTGACCCGGCCGATAAACCGGTTTAAAGTCTCCTGTGGTACTATACAATAATAGCCGTTTTCGAGATTGATGTAATCGGGTTTGAGCCGGTAACCGCTGCGTACCAGGGCCCAGAAATCTTCGTCAGTGGCCAGATCCAGGGCGCTGCGATGGGAGACTCCGGCTATCAGATTTTCCCTTTGGGTTAAAAACCCGGTGGTCAATAAACCGGCACTTCCGAGTTTTTTGATGAAATCGCGTTTATTCATATAAGGATATTATTTCTTAAAACTGAATAAAAAAAATTAATCAACATACATTTCTTTGATAATTGCTTTTACTTTAAAAATTTCATCATAAGTCAACGTACTGATTATTTTGGAAATTCGTTGTTTATCAACAGGTCTGACTTGCTCCAGCATGATCCAACATTTGCGGGAATCGATAAAAATTTCAATCCGGTAAGCTAGAATTTTTAATTTACTGGTAATTGGAGCTATAACTACGGTATTCAGATGATGATTTAATTCATTGGGTGAAATAATTAAACAAGGCCTGGGTTTTTTTATCTCACTTCCAATAGTAGGATCAAGATTAACTAATACGATGGAATATTGTTCTAGTTCCATTCATCGAGATTTTCATCTTCAAAAACATCAGGAATTATTAATTTATCTTCGCCCAGCGCTGCAATTTTTTTGCTGGCCTCTGCCCAACCTTCCCTTGGTTTCTTTTTCGGTTTTAATGTAAATTCATCCTCACCCAGAGTTATTTCAAGTTCATCTTTAATTTGATACTTTTCTAAAAGCGCTTTAGAAAGTATAATTCCTTTTGAATTTCCAATTTTTATTACCTGAATACTCATATACTCTAATTTGTAATAACAAAGTTATAACAATATTTAAATTACCTAAGAAAAAAGATCAGCATGTGGTGCATCGTCCTCCATCTCCACCCGTTCAATCAGCCCCGCATCATTTTCACTTACCTTACCCACCCGGTCACTGACGGGATAAGCCTCCATCTCTTCATCCGGATATGGAATGATCAATTGCAGTGCCTCCTTGGTTGATAAGGTAGGATCAATCCAGAGTTTTTCCTGTTCGGGTAATAAAATAGCCGGCATCCGATCATGTATGGAGGACATCATTTTATTGGCCGGCTGGGTAATTAAAGTAAACGATTCAATCTTTTCACCATTCGGTGCTTTCCAGGTTTCCCAGAGTCCGGCAATAGTAAACAGTTTGCCGTTTTGAATAGTGATCCGGTATGGTTTTTTTTTCTTTCCAACGGTCTTCCATTCATAAAACCCGTCAAAAGGCACCAGGCACCTTCTTTTTTCCAAAGCATTTTTAAATGTCTTTTCTTCCACGGTCTCGATGCGGGCATTGATCATTTTATATCCCACCTTCGGATCCTTGGCCCAGAAAGGGATCAACCCCCAGCGCATAGGCCTGAAATGTTTAGGGTCCTGGTTAGTAATCACCGGAAGGACATGGGTCGGGGCCACATTAAAGTTGGGCAGGGGATTATAACGCTCCAGGTCTTCCGTATAGAAGGTGGCCTGGAACCGCTCTTCGAGTTCTTTTTCGGTTTTAGTCAATGAGGAACGTCCACACATAGAAAAGGTTGAATTGTTGAATTGTAAAATTGCCGAATTGTTTTGGACTGGTATATAAAGGTTGAATTGTGGATAGCTATCCGATTGTAAAATTGCGGAATTGTTTTTAGGTTTGGTAAAGCTGTGGATTAATTGGTTCCGTGATATCCCTGGACCCTGACAATTCAACAATTCAACAATTCAACAATTCACCCCTGTTTTCATCCTCTAAATCTTTGGAATGACTAAATTGGTTCCGTGATAATCGCTGAGCCTGACAATTCAACAATTCAACAATTCAACAATTCAACCCTCATTGAGTGTGTTCCCAATTTTTCCGAAGGCAGGGATCAGGGGGTCATTGAAAAAATTGAAAAAAGTATTACCTCGGTTCCAGGAGTTAAAGTCCTGCATACCGATATGGGATACGATGCACACCGGACAGTGATCACTTTTGCTGGTCCTCTTGCTGCATGCGTAGAAGCAGCATTTCAATCCATTGTCATAGCGACCCGGCTCATCGATATGAGTAAGCATCAGGGTGTTCATCCCCGCTTGGGGGCGGTGGATGTCTTTCCTTTTGTGCCACTTGATATTCAGTCCATGACGGTAGCCATTGAATGTGCCAGACTCCTGGCTTCCCGGGTGGGTAATGAGTTAAACCTGCCAGTCTATATCTATGGTGAAGCAGCGATCCACCCTACTCGGCGCGCATTAGCCGATATCCGTAAAGGGGAGTACGAAGGATTAAGCAAAAAGATCATTCAGACTGATTGGAAACCAGATTTTGGCCCGGCGGTGTTTAATATAAAATCAGGGGCATGCATAATCGGAGCACGAAAAATCCTGGCCGCCTATAATATCAATCTCAAAACCAAGTCTGTCCAAACAGCTCAAAAAATAGCATCCAGGTTGCGCGAAAAAAATGGGGGATTAAAGTCGGTGCGGGCGATTGGATGGTGGATGCCTGCATTTGATTGTACCCAGGTTTCCTGCAATCTGGTGGACCTGGATGAAACCCCCTTGCATCTGGCATTTGCTAGTTGCAGTGCCTTGGCTTTAGAAATGGGAACTGAAGTTACAGGAAGTGAATTAGTCGGCCTGATTCCTCAACAGGCTTTGACACAGGCTACTGATTTTTTTTATCCAAACAATAACTGGCCGGAACAGGAAAAAATTAAATACGCCATTGGCTTCCTTGGATTAAACGCCGTAAAGCCCTTTGATCCGGAAAAACAAATTATCGAAAAAGTTTTGTTGAAAAGAGATTAATTGTTCTCTCTGTGGCACCAAAAGAATACTAAATTTTTATCCTATTTTGGCATTTTTATAATGCGGTTACTGACTCTTATAGGCTTGATTAGCCTTTGTTCTTGTAATAGGCAACAAGACATTAAATCCAATCCCACTGGTTTGATGCAAGATGATCCCATCGACCATACCCTAATTTCTGCTTCGCCAGTACTTAATCCGGATATGGCATTAAAATCCTTTGATCTTGAACCCGGTTTTAGCATTCAATTGGTAGCTGCCGAACCTGTCGTACAGGCCCCGGTAGTTGCCCACTTTGATTATGATGGACATCTTTGGGTATTGACCATGCCTTCGTATATGCAGGATACCGTTGCTACGGATGAAGATCAACCAACAGGTCAATTATTAAAACTTTTAGACAAAGATCAGGATGGATATTACGAAGACAAAGAAATTAAGATTGACTCACTCGTACTGCCCCGCGCATTTAAAATTTTAAAAGAAGGAATACTCCTGGCAGAACCTCCTATACTTTATTATTACCCAATGACAACGGGAAAAGTGAGCAAAAAACTGGTTGTTGATTCAACGTATGCTCCCCAAGGTGATGTAGAACACAAACCCAATGGCCTTTATTGGAACCTCGACAACTGGATTTATAATGCCAAGTCCAGCCTGCGGTACCGTTGGAATCCTTCAGGGGAATGGACCATCGATACTTCTGAGTTCAGGGGTCAGTGGGGTATATCCGGTGATGATAAGGGCAGGCTTTTTTATAATCACAATAGCGCAGCTCTTTTGGCAGACGACCTCATGCCCAACTGGCTGGAGCCCAATCCATATTATACCAATACCTCAAAAGGGTTGATGGGTGTATCCCGTACCAACAACAAAGTCAATCCAGCCAGGATTAATCCGGGGGTAAACCGCGCCTACCTCAAAGAAGTCCTGGACTCAACCGGTAAACTCAACGAAATGACCGCAGCCTGCGGCGCGCTGGTATACCGGGATCAACAGTTTCCCCCATCATATTATAATAGCTATTTTGTTTGTGAACCTTCGGCCAACCTGATTCAAAGATTAAAAATCGATGAAGATAATCAGGGCATGTTGAAGATAAACCGCCCGGATCCGGTCAGAGAATTTTTAAGATCCACCGATGAAAGGTTCAGGCCGGTACACCTGACCGACGGACCGGACGGATGTATATATGTAGTCGATATGTACCGGGGTATCATTCAACACAAAAATTACCTGACTCCTTATTTAAAAAGACAAATAACCTATCGGCAATTACAAAAACCCCTCGATCATGGCCGCCTCTACAAAATCTGTCACCGGGGCAAACAGGAAGTACCGGAGAGTCTGACAAATAAAACAGATTCAAGTCTGGTCTCCTTTTTAACGCACCCTTCCGCGTATTACCGCGACAGGGCACGTGAATTATTGATCCAGCGAAAAGCAGTGGATATCCAGGAACAATTAATTCAGATTTTTGATCAGGTTCAGGATTATAAAACACAGTCTGGCATATTGTGGACCCTGGAGGGATTAGGCTTGATGAACACGACATGGATAGAAAAAGCAATTCGTAAAGAAACTGCCCAACTTCATCTGACCTTGCTTAAACTATTAGAGCATTTTCCACAGGAGGAACAAATTCCCGGGTGGCTCGATCGGATTTGTACCAATAAAAATCTCAAACTGGCAGCCTTGCCTATTATTCAAAAAAGAATGACAAAAAACCCATTTTATTATCAATGGCTGGCCAATTTGGAAGTGGAGTTTAGCCAGGATAATGATATAAAAGATGCCATTATTAAAACCGTCAATGGTTACGAACAAGTTTATCTTCCATTTTCAACCAGCCTGAAACCGGTGTTAAATGAAGTCCTCGCTAAAAAAAAACTCATGAAATCCCTGCAAGCTAATTTAAAGCCTGGCACCTGGACTTCGATGCTGAGGGGATACGATTTATTTCAGGTTCATTGTGGTATTTGCCACGGTAAAAACGGGGAAGGGATTACCGGCCTGGCCCCCGCTCTGGTCGAATCCGAATGGATCAGCGGAGATGAAGACCGATTAATCCGAATTGTTTTGGATGGTCTGAAGGGCCCGATTTTGATCAATAAAAAAACATTTGGTACCTCCTCAACGCTGATGCCGGGCCATCGGGATCAAACGGTACTGACCGATCAAAAACTGGCAGATATCCTGACTTTTATCCGGGGTAAATACGGACATTCGACCATCCCGGTAACGCGCCATAAAGTCAATAAAGTAAGAGAAGAAACGAAAGGCCGTCAACAACCCTATGAAATGGCCGATTTTATCCAGTGAATTTACCAGTATCTTAAAACTGTACTCCCAGGGAAATGGATAACGCATTGAACTTGCTCTTATCCTCAACCATGGAGACACTTTTGGGATTAAAAATCCTTGAAATACCATGTTCGTAGTCCAAACCCAGCGTAAGAAACAAGATCCTTACGGAAGCCCCCGCCATTAATCCGGCAAAAATCCCATTAAAGTCTTCATCCAGCCGGGGTGAACTACTGTCTACTCCCAATAAAAAATTACCGGCTATACCGCCCTGCAATCGGAGGTCCGCAAAACGATTTTTAAACAAATATGAGCCTACCCGAAGGGGTAATTTGATGACCTTAAAATCGGTAAATTCTTTGTATGGTTTGAATAAATCTATTTCTACGGGCAATACACTGATTTTCTGAAAGAACATGCCGGGCATAAAAAAATAACTTCCATCCGGGACAATGACATCAAAACCAAAACTGTATCCCTGGTGACGTGGATTACTGCCTGGCCATTGTTCGTCTGTGAAAGTTACCTGTTGTACTCCGGTAGTGAAATTGATATATACCTGCGTGTAAACCTTCATTGATATGAGGCAGAGACAGCACCCTAAATACAAAGTTTTAATTCTCATATTCTATATTTAATCCAATAATCAACCCGTCAAAACGCATAAGGTCTAATGGATTATTTAGTTTAATTTTATGCTTTTCAAAACGATTACATGTTTCCTGATTTATCCTATATAGTTCAATACTTCTTTGGAACCGCACCCGATGGCGCCCTATCTATTGTCAAGACGTTTGGATTATTCCTCACCTTTGCTTTTTTGGCCAGTGCCTGGATCTTGTCCCTTGAATTCAAACGCAAAGAAAAAGAAGGAATTTTACGGCCTCAAACGATCAAGATAAATCCGGCAGCCAATGCCCGCCCGGTGGATATTCTCATCAATATAATATTTGGCTTTGTAATGGGGTTCAAACTACTCTATGCCTACCAACACCTCGAAGATATGAAAAATGATGCGGTTGCCGTGTTATTGTCTTCAAAAGGGAATTGGCTCGGGGGGCTGATTGGAGCGGCAATTTTTGGATTAATTAAATATTGGGATTACCTCAAAGCCAGGAAAAATTCTTCCACGCCTCAGGACGTGCTTTTATATCCGCATCAGATGGTCCCGGACATTACTATAATTGCCGCCGTTTCCGGTATCCTGGGTGCTAAAATATTTGCATTATTTGAAGGGGAACAATCCTGGGGTTCCTTTGTACGGGACCCTGTTAAAGCGTTTTTATCGGGTAGCGGTCTTGCCATCTATGGAGGATTGATTGTGGCTTTTATTACGGTATTTTATTATGTCAGAAAAAAAGGGATCAAACCCATCCACGTAATGGATGCTGTGGCCCCTGCCCTGATTATAGGTTATGCCGTAGGCAGGATAGGATGTCAGCTTTCGGGTGATGGGGACTGGGGTATATTTAATGCAGCAGCCAAACCCTCCTGGTTTTTTCTTCCGGACAGCTGGTGGGCGTATACCTACCCGCACAATATCCTCAATGAAGGGGCCCTCATTCCGGGTTGTACCTACAAACATTGTATGCAACTTGAACAACCTGTTTTTCCAACACCACTTTGGGAGGCAATACTCGGATTTATCATATTTGGAATATTGTGGGCCCTGAGAAAAAGAATTACCATACCGGGCATGTTGTTTTTTGTCTATTGTATAATGAACGGTGTGGAGCGATTTTTTATAGAAAAAATACGGGTCAATGAAAAAATATTATTGGGTGGACTTGAGTTGACCCAGGCTGAAATCATCTCATCGTTGGTTTTTATTACCGGTGTGGTGGGTTGTGTGATTTTGTGGAAAAGGCATCAGAATCCTCTCCCCTCTAAAATTTGAGTTTAGCCACTGTTAAAACATTGTTTCTGTAATTATAACATTGACACAATTGTTTTGAATGTAATCGAAGAATACAGGGCCTGGGCCAATTTACAAGGGGATCACCTGCCTTTGTTTTTTAGACCATGGTGGCTGGATGCAGTCTGTCTGCCAGATCGGTGGCAAATAGCCCTGGCGAGAAATAAAGAAAATAAAATCATTGGAGTCCTGCCCCTCTTTAAATTTAATAAAAAAGGAATTCGGGTCATTGGACTTCCATTCCTGACACCCTATATGGGGGTCTATATGGAGTATCCTGCAAAACAAAAATTGAATTCCAAATATGATTTTGAAAAAGAGGTATTGGATAAACTAATTCAACAGATTCCGTCCTCACCTTATTTACAGCAAAAGTTTTTCCCATCCCTGACATATGGGCTTCCTTTTTACTGGCAGGGATTCAAACTGGATTGGAGATATACTTATCATCTTTCTTTGCAGCTAGATGAAAAAACCATTTGGGAAAACATGGAAGGGTCAGCCCGCACTCAACTGCTAAAAACATTAAAACAGGTAGAGGTCATTGAGAGCAGCGACACCCAGATAATGTATCAGTTGGTCCAGATGACATTTAGCCGTCAAGGGAAAAAAATGCCCTACTCCCTGACAGAATTTGAGCGACTCTACCAGGCGGCCTCGCACTATCAAAAAGGTAAAATTTATCTGGCTGTATTAAAAGAAAATCAAACGCCTGTCGCTGGCATGTTTTTAGCCCATGATACCGATACGGTGTATAATCTGGTTCTCGGACGCAATCACCAACTTGATCCCGGAGGAAGTATCCATGGAATATTGTGGACGGCGATTAAAGACAACTTAGGGAAATATCAGATTTTTGATTTTGAAGGCAGTATGCTGGAAGGGCCTGAACGTATGTTCAGGTCGTTTGGAAGCATACGGGTGCCGGTATTACAGGTCACCCGCTATAAAAACAGATGGTGGAAAGCAGCCTTTGCTTTAATCGGGAGATGAACCCCTGGCTTTAGCCCGGGGTTATTACCTTTGCATCCCATTTGGCATGAACAGCGAAATAAAAAATAAGGTTTTAGCGCATATGTCCTCGTTGTTGAAAGACAACACAGAAACATTGCTGCAAGCCAATGCCCTGGATCTCGCTTCAGCTGATCCGTCTGACCTTACCATCTATGACAGATTGAAGATTGACCACAAAAAAATTGATGGCATGATTCAATCGCTGAAAGATACCATAGATCAGCCCGACCCGGTAGGCCAGGAAAAATATCATTATCACCACCCCCAGGGCATACAGATTTATAACCGCAACGCTCCTTTTGGCACCATCCTCATCATTTATGAATCCCGGCCCGATGTTACCATTGAAGCAGCAGCCCTGGCTTTTAAAGCCGGAAATAAAATTTTACTCAAAGGAGGAAAAGAAGCCAGAAATTCCAATATTGTTTTAGTTGAATTGTGGCGACAAGCTTTGGTCCTTTTTGAAATTGACCCCGGTTATATTCAGTACCTGGATTATACCCGGGAGCAAACCACGGATTTGCTTCAATCTTCTGATAAGCAAATAGACCTGGTCGTACCAAGAGGTGGAGATCAACTGATCGCACTGGTAAAAAAGTATTCTTCTGCTCCTGTACTGGTCAGCGGCAGGGGAAACAATTTTATTTACATTCATGCCAAGGCTGACCTGGCCAAAGCAATGGAAATTATACTCAATTCCAAATTGCATAAGATCAGTGTCTGTAATGCCGCAGACAAGATTTTAATTGACCGGGACCTTCCGGGCATTGAACAATTCACCGAACAAATCATATCTGCCTTACATATCTCCCAGGTCGAAATTATGGGAGATCAAACCATGGCCCGAAAAAAAGAGGTTTTAAATATTAAAATCATCCGCGACGAAGCAGTTTGGTACGAAGAGTTTTTGGCAAAAAAAATTTTGTTTGCCGAAATAGATGGTCTTGAACAAGCTATTTATAAAATCAACCAATATTCGGGGCATCATACTGCTGTAATCGTGACAGAGGATGATCAGGCGGCGTCCAAATTTATGGAAGAGGTGGACGCGGCATCCGTTATACATAATGCTTCGTCCCGGTATACTGATGGTGGGCAGTTTGGCCTGGGTGCAGAACTTGCGATCAGCACGGATAAACTCCATCATCGCGGACCACTTGGGCTTAATCAACTCGTGACCAATAAGTGGTATGTCTATGGCAATGGACAAGTAAGAGATTAAAACTATTGCTAGGTTAAATCTAAAATGTATAATTTTCCACAACGACAAAAAGACCACAGCGATGCAACGAAAACGGCTATCGCTGTATTCGTGGGAGAATATCCCTCATTACAAGGTTAACTAGACACCAGGTTGCATTTTTCAAAAAGGGAAGGAAATGAAGAAGAAGAAACGAATCGTACTAAAACTGGGAAGCACTACCCTGACGAAAGGCACCAATCTGATTTCCCGCGGCAAGCTGGAAGATATAGCCAAACAAATCAATGAACTAAAAAAGGACCATGAGATCGTCATCGTGACCTCTGGTGCAATCGCAGCCGCTAAACATTTTATAGAACTTCACCGCGGTAATCCGGTCGCTGTAAAACAAGCACTCGCAGCTATCGGCCAACCTGTCCTGATGCGTTTTTACCAGGAAGTGTTTAATGATTATGAACTGAAGATCGGACAATGCCTCCTGACCTACCGTGATTTTGAAAATGAACTTTCACGTGCCAACACGCTGGATACCATCAACACCCTCCTCGATAACGGGTATATCCCGGTAATCAATGAAAATGATACCATTGCGACCGATGAAATCAAATTCGGGGATAATGATAAACTAGGCGCATTGACAGCGGTTTTACTTAAAGCCGACCTATTGATCCTGGCTTCGGATATTGACGGACTCTATGACGCGGATCCCAACAATAACCCAGATGCCAAACTCATTCTTAAAGTGAATGACCTGGACGCTGTAGAATATTTACAAAATGGTAGCACTTCGGCATTGGGCACAGGAGGAATCAAATCAAAAATTGAAGCTGCCCGGATTTGCCAGGCACATGGAGTAGAGATGTGGATCGTCAACGGCTGGAAAGATGATTTTGCTATAAATGCGATAAACGGTCTAATCCCATTTACCGGTTTTGCTGTGAAATAAATATAGGGTGTATCCAGACCTGGAAGGTTTCATTCCGAAATACAAGGTCAAATATTTCAGATCTTACTCCTTCATTCCTTTATCTCTTCATCCCTTCATTCCTTCATTCTTTAATTCTTTAATTCTTTAATTCAAATAAGTCCCCCTGCACCGCCCTGTTCCATTGAAAGGTTTTTCGATGATGGATACATTCTCCATATTGTCTCAGAGCATATTTATGTTTCGGAGTTGGGTAACCTTTATTTTGCTCCCAACAGTAATGAGGAAAATCCTGGTGCAATCCAACCATATATTCGTCCCTATGGGTCTTGGCCAAAATTGAAGCGGCTGCGATAGAAAGGTAGAGGGCATCACCATCCACAATACATTGATGCGGAATATCCCCAAATGGCCTGAACCGATTTCCATCCACCAGAATTAACTCGGGGCAAACTGGCAATTTTTCCAAAGCAAGTTGCATGGCTTTTACCGAAGCCCACAGGATATTGAGATGGTCGATTTCGGTGGGGGTGCAAGAAGCAACGGACCAATGCAGAGCTTTTTTTTCGATGATTAAACGGAGCCGGTCTCGTTCACGGTGATTGAGCTTTTTGGAATCATCGATGCCGGGATTTCGAAAACCTTTGGGCAGGATCACAGCTGCAGCATAGACAGGCCCGGCAAGGCATCCTCTCCCCGCCTCATCTACCCCGGCTTCTATTAACCCCTTTTTAAAATATGATCTCAATCTCCTAAAATGTTTGTTTAAAAGTAATCAATACTTTAACCCTACACTTCTACACCCCTACACCTATTAACCACCCATCAGGCCACCAATCACCAATCCCATCCCAAGCTTCTAACACTCAACCTCCAACTTCCACCCCCCCAACCCCTATTTCAATTATCTTTGTCACCATTTTGAAGCTGAAAAAATCACCCTATCTTTTATATGCAGATGCAAAAGGCCTTACTTATGAGGACAAATCCTTGTATGCGCTTGGCCGATCGGGCTGGGATGCCGGTGATGTACCTTTGGAAGAGTGGATAGAATTGCCTGATGGTGGTCAGTTATACACATTACCTGATCGGCAAGGATTGGGTATAGATGTCAAATCCGGCCAAATTAGAGTTTGTGAAAAAGGCAGGGCTGTGGCCGCTTTTGTACCTCCGGCTTATACTGTTTTGAGATTATCACCATACGTAACACTTCCTGAAGCTACACCCCTGCCCTTATATTGTTACAGTGCAGTGAGCTGGTCAGGAGGAAAATTATATGTGCCGGCTACCCGTATTGAACAAGACATACGACAGGAAGCAGCAGGTTATGATGATGAAAAAATCGCCAGGGGGATAGCATTATTTACTTCGCTCTATCCTCAAAACCGTTTAGTGAAACACCTGGCGGAAAATTGTGCAGCCCGGTATACCTGCCCTGCAGCCCGCAATTTTTTTCTGGGCAGGTGGGAATGCCCTATCCCGGTTTCACCCGCCTGTAATGCCAATTGCCTCGGATGTATCTCTTTTATACCCGCAACAGAAGTATTTCAATCCTCCCATGATAGATTATCGTTTAAACCTACAGCGGCCGAAATTATAGAATATACTGTTCCTCACCTGGAAACTGCACCTTATCCGATTATCAGTTTTGGTCAGGGTTGCGAAGGAGAACCGCTGCTGATGTGGGAAACTATTCGCGAAGCCATTCTACAGATCCGGAAATTTACCCCCAAAGGTTCAATCAATATCAATACCAATGGAAGTAAACCGGAGGCAGTGAATCTTCTTTGCCAATCCGGCCTTAATTCAATCCGGGTATCAATGAATTCAGCCCAGGAAAGACTTTATACCGCCTATTATTTGCCTAATAATTATAAGTTTCAGGATATCGTCGAAAGCCTCAAAATAGTCCGTTCCCATGGTGGCTGGGCATCTATTAATTATTTTGTATTCCCGGGGGTCACCGACACAGCGGCCGAATTTCAGGCTCTTTGTGACCTGATTGACTATACCGGTTTGTCCATGATCCAGTGGAGAAACTTTAATATCGATCCCGATTTTTACCTGCATAAGTTAAACATTGGAGATAGTGATCCGGGTATGGGGCTGCTGGAGATGATGAATTTGCTTCAGGAAAAATACCCGGATTTAAAATTTGGGTATTTCAATCCGCCCAAAGAAAGGATGGCCAATTATGAGATGGATTTTGCACATTAATCCGTTTATAGGTTCCTTCATAATCCTAAATTTATGCAGTTTGGAATCGGGTTTCGTTAAACCCGAAGACCCGGATGACCAGAGGTACATGTTCCAGACTATGTATTTAGTTACCAACATGGAGTTTATAAGAAGATGGGCTGGGAAAACAGGAATTTCCGGGAAAGAGCACGAATGAAATATAAAACAGGATGGTATAATCGTTTAACTTTGAAAACCCTCTGTAATATTTTGCCTCATGAATAGATGGAGTATTATTATTGCTTTACTTTTTGCAACCGGCTTTGCCCGGGCCCAGAAGGTAACTGTTTCGGACGAAATCACGTTGCGAAACGATTTGTCCTATGACCTGGTGGGCAAGATAGATAGTCATTTTATTTTATTCAGGGACCGCGGCAGCAAATTCGAAGCCAGGATTTACAACCAGGAGCTCAAATTAAAAATGGATAAGGATATTACCTTGTCTGACCGCAATTGTAATATTTATGCTTCGCTGGCGACTGCCAATTCGTTTTATATATTTTATGGGTTTCGCCACCGCGGTGATTATTATCTGCAAGGGGATGAACTGGACAGTGATTGTAATATCATTTCCTCCGATACCATTAAAGTTTTCGAAAACATCATTTTAAACCCCAATATCCGGTATGCCCGTTCAGAAGACAGGTCCAAAATTATTTTTTTTACAGACGAAAAGGACCACGAAATGCAAGTCGTATTATTTGACATCAAGACCAGGAAAACGATCTATGACCGTAAAATTTATTTTAAGGAGACATACCTGAAAGATGATTTCAGAAGTTTGCTGGTCACCAATACGGGAGATATGCTCCTGATCCTGGAGAAGAACAATTTCCGGTCTAAAAAGGACAAACATGTTTTTGAAATTCATCGGTTTTATCCATCGGCCGACGCCGCCGAAACCTATATCGTACCGGTCTTCCGTTTTGTAAGTTTTCACAGCAAATTTGTGTACGACAATGTCAACCATCAATTGGTGGGCGGAGGGGTCTATTCTCAAAAAAACCTCAGTCGGGCAGAGGGAGTATACTATTTAAAACATTCTCTGCAGGCGGGTGCGGAAGAACGATTGACGACCTTTGCTTTTCAATCCCGATTTGACGAAGAAATTACAAAACGATCCAAGGATAAAAACGAATTCAGCCAGCTTGAAGTCAGTGATATTGCCCTGCATCAGGATGGGGGAGCCCTGCTTATCATGGAAATCAAAAAAGAGTATGAAAGAAGGTCAGCTTATGGCAGCGGACGCAATCTGAACATACCCGGAGGAGGATACCGGAATGCGATGCTGGTAGATTATTATTATGAGGACATGGCATTGTTTTCTGTCAATGCGGATGGCAACCTGCTGTGGACCGATATCCTGCATAAAAAACAGTATTCCCATGATGATGATGGCATATTTTCTTCGTTTTTCCTCTTCAAAAACCCAACCCGGCTCAGGTTGGTATACAATGATGAAATCAGTTCAGAAAATACAGTCAGTGAATATGTCGTCCACGGAGATGGAAAGTATCAGCGGAAGAGCGTGCTGAGTACAGAATACGTACGGTTACAATTGCGGTTTAAAGATGCCGTACAAGTCTCTCCGTCGGCGTTTATCGTCCCTTCCCAGCGTGCTTTACGCCTCAATCTGGTCAAAATAGAATACCTCTAATCGACACAGCCGGACAGCAGGATTTGAAAGTCCTGTTTATGCCCCTCAACCCCTGATTTAAGGCCGATCTTTCCGTTTTTTTGAGGCAAAACCAGCCAGGGGCAGTTCCTTTTATAAGTGCCTGTTATTGTGTGAGATGACTGCCCACAGTTCATTTTTCCCTGGTTTTTAAAAAAAATAATTAAACCGATTTTTTAGAAATAACATATCTGACAGCCATTTTTTAGTAAAATCGAAACAGCTTTTCTCCGAATAATGATAAAAAATATATTTTTACAGCCGTTTTTAAACCCAAAAAAATAAAAATGGCAATTTCCCGATTTAAAGCCCTGGAACTGGCTCAAAACCGTCCATCCCCTACTGTAAAAATACCCGATCAGAAAATCACTGAATATTATGGCAGCAGCACCTTCAATGATGAAGTAATGAAGTCACTGCTCAGCCCTGACGCCTTTAAAAAAATAACCGAAGCGATTCTATCCGGGTCAAAAATTGACCGGGAAGCCGCTGATGAGGTGGCCGCTGCTATGAAATCGTGGGCGGTTTCCAAAGGGGCTACGCACTACACCCATTGGTTTCAGCCATTGACCGGATCTACGGCAGAAAAACACGATGCTTTTTTTGACATTGATTATAAAACAGGCCGGGCCATTGAAAAATTTAAAGGTTCTGCTTTAGTACAACAGGAGCCCGATGCTTCTTCTTTCCCTTCCGGTGGGATTCGATCCACTTTTGAAGCCCGGGGATATACCGCCTGGGATCCTTCTTCTCCAGCCTTTATCATGGAAAACCTCGGAGGCACCGCGACGTTATGTATCCCTTCCGTTTTTGTTTCATATACCGGAGAAGCCCTGGATTATAAAACACCCTTACTCAAAGCTATTGCCCTGGTCGATAAAGCAGCTACTGCTGTCATGAAAGAATATTTTGACCGGGATGTCAAACGAGTAATTTCCACATTGGGCCCCGAGCAGGAATATTTTGTGATTGATGAAGCATTATTTAATGCAAGACCTGACCTGATGATGGCAGGACGCACTGTTTTTGGTCACGCGCCGGCCAAAGGTCAACAACTGGAAGACCATTATTTTGGATCTATTCCACCCCGTATCAATGCATTCATGGTGGATTTTGAGATTGAAGCGCAAAAATTAGGTATGCCGGTACGCACCCGTCACAATGAAGTAGCGCCAGCCCAGTTTGAAGTAGCACCCACCTTTGAAGAACTCAACCTGGCCTGTGATCACAATCAGTTGCTGATGGACCTGATGAGTAAAGTAGCAGTACGTCACAAATTAAAAGTACTGTTTCACGAAAAACCTTTTGCCGGTATCAATGGATCCGGTAAACACAACAACTGGTCCCTGGGAACAGATACGGGCATCAATTTATTGGGACCCAGCTCAAAACCCAAAGAAAACCTGCGGTTCCTGGCTTTCTTTGTAAATGTACTCAAAGCCGTATTCGATAATTCGGATCTATTGAGGGCATCTATAGCCTCTCCGGGTAACGAACATCGGTTGGGCGCAAATGAAGCACCTCCCGCTATCATGTCGGTTTTTGTAGGCAACACCATGAACCGGGTACTCCTCGAATTTGAAAAGAACAAAGAGATTACCCTGGAAAAAGGAGATAATGTTTACCTCAAATTGGGCGTCAACAAAATCCCGGCTTTATTGCTCGATAATACTGATCGGAACAGGACCTCTCCTTTTGCTTTCACTGGAAATAAATTTGAATTCAGAGCCGTAGGATCAAGCGCCAATTGTGCCCAGCCTATGACCGTGCTCAATACCATGGTGGCCGACCAATTGTTTAAATTTAAAGCCGATGTTGACAAACTGATTGAAAAAGGCCAGAAAAAAGAACTAGCCATAACAGAAGTACTTCAGGGATATATCAAAACGTCTAAGAAGATCATATTTGAAGGCAATAACTATTCTGAAGAATGGGTAAAAGAAGCCGCCAAAAGAGGTCTGAGTAATATCAAAGACACCCCGACAGCTTTGGAGATTTACCTGAGAAAACCCAATGTCGAATTATTTGAAAAACACGGTATCTATTCTCCAAAAGAATTACATGCCCGGGTAGAAATCGAATGGGAAAATTACATCAAAAAAGTTCAGATCGAAAGCCGGGTGTTGGGTGACCTGGCCATCAACCATATCGTGTCTACTGCTTTAAAATATCAGACTCAGCTCGTGGACAATGTAAGGGGACAAAAAGAAATCGGGATCCCTTCTAAAATTTACCAGCCTACAGTGGATACCATCAAAAAGATATCCGAGTACACCGGAAAAATTCAAACCATGGTAGAGGCCATGACCGAAGCACGTAAAAAAGCCAATACCATCGAAGATGCTCACAAACGATCATTGGCTTATAATCAGAAAGTCAAATCCTTCTTTGAAGGCATCCGTTATCAGATTGACAAACTCGAACTGATCGTAGATGATGATGAATGGCCTTTACCGAAATACAGGGAATTACTTTATGTGAGATAAAAAAAGTTTTTCATAACATATGACCCCTTAGAACTTCTGTACTAAGGGGTTTTTATTTAATACAACCATTACACTGCGGCCGAAAAAAAGAGACCTTTGCACGGAGACGGATTAATCTGCAGAATATAAAACCAGCTCCAATATTCATTCGTGAAGCCCAGTCCAATGATCTTCCCGCTATCCTGGGGATCATGAATGAAGCCATATTAAACCCCACCGCTATTTAG
>JAWXBI010000225.1:0-10420 GCA_034439915.1 Saprospiraceae bacterium
GCCGTACTTAGCAATGAAGATTGGAATGATTAAGCCGCCCTTCTATCAATTCATATCGGTCAAGTTTCATGCTTTGTCAATAACAACATTAAGATAATGTTTTCTGTCTAGCATAATAATGAAAAATGGCCGGTTTGGACTAGCCGCTAAAGTTTTAGGCTTTGTGAAGCTGGGGAATTGGCCAACTGTCAGCCCGGAACTGAAGCTAAATTTATAATAAAATGTCCATTAACGCTGAGCAGAATTCCGTCCCCCTGATATTTAACTGAGATTTGCACTGCTGATAATTGTACTTCCGTCCAGCCTCATTTGCAAAAAATATTTTCTTTTGTTTGGCGCGGTTTAATATTTATTAAGCGTATCAATCGATATTGTCGTCCTTTTCCAAACAACAAATGAATCGCTAAAAGTCAATGCTTTATTAGTTAGGTCTACGTACATTTCAAAACTTCCAGAGAATTTTTGTTTTTCAATTCGCCTTTTTAATTTCTTGTTTGTTTATCGGATAAATTATATCAATCCTTAAAGTCCAAGTTCCTAAAGAAGTGCCACGGCATATGCAAGAAATATGTATATAGGAAAATGTCGAATCACAATTCAATGTCAACCTTTGAACGTCTTGAAATAAAGTACTGTTGTTTTTGTTTTTGAAAACAGTACCACAAAAGATATCATTTTTTTCCTCACAATATCTTCAGTCAAAGTCCCAAAATAGAACAATAAAGGGGAGGATAATTTATAAATGTAGATATTCATAATAGACTACGTCTAAATAATTGTTCTTTGAAAGTTTGGTACAATTGCGTTCAACGTTTCGCATTGTCGTTTGTGGTGGAATTTTAAAAATCGTCTGCATACAACCGATGCTTAACTAAAGATGCAGAAGTTCATTAGTATTAATTCAAGTCACTTTTCCCCTCCGCTTTGGTTCAGTGAGCCACGAACTAAGACGAGTAAAAGTAAGCATTAACAAAAATGGTTCATAAAAGATAAAATGTTGAATGCTATCCTGAGTTTGCAACTCAGGATTAGTTGGTATAACCATCCAGTCTCACTATTTTGTTTATACAGCGATTCAAGTTATTTTCCTTGCTCAGCTTTCACTTGTTAACATATATTTTATTAAACACTAAGGATTGCTGGGATTTGAATTTGAATTAGCAAGATTTGTTCCTTATATAATTCAATTGTTCTCAATCATAATTTTTTTTTGTTTCTCTATTTCTTTCATTAGTTTATCAAATACTTCCGTGTACAACTTTTTATGATCCAGCGTTTTTAATTGATTTACCATAAGGATAAGCTCCTTTTGAATGTATTCATCCTTCTTCCCATAATTCCAAATCGGATAAATGCATTTTTCAAACATATCATTGAATGAAGAACACGGTATATAAATCCTTTTGACTCCTTTATCGTCGAGCCTAACGGAAGGAAGATTGTGGTATAGTTTATAAGCTAATACATCAGACAATGAATGAAGGCTTATAACCGCCGTGCCGGGATCGTTAATGCCCGGGCTCAAAGCTTTTATGGCAACTTCTGCAAGCTGATTAAAACCATAATCCGCATTCCTGTCTATGGGTTGGCCTTTAAAAAAATCTGTTGCGGATAATAAGTCACTTTTACATTCTTCATCAATTAACCTGGCGCCATACACCTTCATAAATACAACTTCCTTTATTAAATAGGTTGCCTGCTTATAAAGAAAACAGATATACAGATTTTTTTCACGGGCTATCTTCAATAGTTTTTTTTCATTAAAGCCCTGGAAATAATTTGACTCAGATGATCCTATCTCAACGAAAGGCAGGCTGCTCCATGAAACGTTTTCTTCCTCTATGTCTTCAAACTTTTCCTTCATAGTGGCCATCGTTTGTTTCTGCACACGATGAATAACAGTTTCGTATTTTACCGATTGCGTTACATAATCCAAAAAATAAATGAATAGAAAAATATCAATAATGGTGAAAAGAATAAGCAGGTAAATACTTAATGCCGGGACATAAATACCGCTGCTGATTTCCCGGATCGTGCTTAGCAAAAAAAGCGCATACACAATAGTACCTATATAAACCCCAAGAATTACCTGCTGAAAGCGATTCTCAATCATACTCGTCAGCACACGGTTGCTCATTTGTGAAGCGGCCTGATTCAACACTATCATTACCATTGAAAAACTAAAAACGGCAAGAGATATAATAGCGCCTGCGACAGTAGATATAATGGACCGCGCCGTGCTTGCATCTTTAAGGCTCAGCCAGCTTAATCCTGTCTTCATGTACTTCCCCCAAGGAGAAAAATCAATCTTGAGCATGCCAATGGAAAGCAGTAAAAAACCAATAGCAATAATGGCCGGGTAAAAAGCAATGCTCTCATTAATTTTATTATAATAGATTCGAAACCATTTGCCTATGCTCATATTTATAGTTGTAGTTGTTGTCTTTTTAGTCGGATAATGATATTAAAATAACTACATAACATTCTTAAGCCTTCTTCTGGCGCAGCTATGTAGCAGTGGAAAGTGCGTGTTGGCGTATTTGTGCCTGTAAGTTTTTCATTATAAACACTGTAACTTTTTATAAATCTGGAAGGTAGATATATTAATATTGTAACGTATTCACGGCACAGATACGCTACACCCAAAGTTAAACCGCATATCTGCCAGATGGATAATTTATATATGTAGATATTCATAATAGTCTACGTCTTAAGAATTGTCATTTGAAAGTTTAGTACAATTGCGCCCAACGGTTCGTTTTACGCAATATTGCATTAAATATCAAATATCAACATTAAATACGAAATATCCATACCTACCTATCGGGCTACAAAATCTGAATTCATTGGCGTATGTAGTGTGGGTATAAATCTCAGTGGTCTTTATTTTGCCCCACTGATGGTGCCCGGAAGTTTATAATCTTTCGCGGAGTGATTTCTCAAAAATATCCTGGTCTCTTCGTGCAGTTTTTAAAAATAATACTTTAAGGCATTTATTATTGTATTCCCTGCACCTTCCTCACCTCCACATAAAAATTTTCATCCACTATCAGGGAATCGCTTTTGATCGGAGCCGTCTGCCAGTCTGTGGTGGGATACAACCATCGGTAAGCTTTCTGTTGCGATTCCCGGACGCGGACGGGCATATTGAAGCCGGCCACGGTATTGCGCCACCGGTAGCTCATGACGCCGCTATGGATCGAATAGTCAAACCGTGGAACGCGTGCATCGCGCAGGTATTGATCAAATATTTTAGACAGGTCTTTTCGGCTTTGTTTGATCATATAGTGTTCGATCTGGGATGTCTCTACGGTCTGGTGATAAAATTTTTTATTGAGTCCTTTTAATATCTTTCTCCATTTTTTATCGTTGTCGATGATCTGGCGTATCGTGTGCAACATATTGCCGCCTTTATAGTACATATCCCCGGAGCCACCGCTGTTGACGTTATACTTGCCGATGATCGGCCGGTCATTTTTAATGGCTTTGCGGGTACCGATGACATACTCCGAACCTGCTTGTTTGCCGTAATAATACTCGGTATACAGGTTTTCAGAATAGTTGGTAAAACTTTCATGGATCCACATATCCGCGATGTCTTTGTATGTGATGTTGTTGGCAAACCATTCGTGGCCGGATTCGTGGATGATGATAAAATCCCATTTTAGTCCCCAGCCCGTCTGTGACAGGTCCCTTCCCCTATACCCGTTTTCATATCCATTGCCATAGGTCACCGAACTCTGGTGTTCCATACCCAGGTAAGGTACCTCGACGAGTTTGTATCCATCGGTATAAAAAGGGTAAGGACCAAACCAGTGTTCAAATGCCCGCATCATCAGTTTGGCTTGTTTAAATTGTTCTTTTGCTTTATCGAGGTTGTATGGCAATACATAATAGTCCATATCAAGGACCCCTTTTAGCCCATGCAGGGTATCTTTAAAGTGCACATAATTGCCGATGTTCATATTCACTCCGTAATTGTTGATGGGGTTGCGCACCGCCCAGGTAAACGTTTTAGTACCATCATTATTTGAAACTATTGATCTCAGCCGGCCATTGGATATGTCCATGAGTTTTTCAGGCACAGTAATGGAGATGGTCATGCTGTCGGGTTCATCGTACATATGGTCTTTGCAGGGCCACCATACACTGGCTCCCAGTCCCTGGCAGGAAGTGGCTATAAAGGGATTGCCATCATCATCTGTTGTCCATTGAACGCCGCCTTGCCAGGGCGGGTTTTTGGCTTCTTTGGGTATACCCTTATAAAACACGGTGATGGATTCAGCCTTTTTGACCTGTTGAGTTTTTTTTAATTCCACCATATAGGCATCGTCTCCTTGTTTTTTAAAACTGAGTTCTACGCCGTCCTGAATCACTTTTTCAATAACCAGTGGGGCCTGCAGATCGATTTGCATGATTTGATACGAAGCAGTTACTTTATAACGGATAGTCACCTGGCCACTGATAGTTTTGGTTTCCGGTATGGCGGTGACGCGCAGGTCATAATGTTTGAGATCCCACCAGGCGCGGGCAGGGGTGATGGATCCCCTCAGGGTATCTTCCCAGGTAAAGGTGTGTTGTGCTTTCAATCCGGGGAATCCTACCAGGATAAAAACAAATAAAAAAATTGGTTTCATAAATTATACTACTCAAATATAAACTTCGTCTTTGGTATAATTTACTCCAGGTAGGTATTGGTCTGTATTTTCGGGTTCGACCCGTTTTACTCCAAATAAAGAATTTTTCATCCTGCCCTGCGGCAGCGAAAAAAATCCGTGCAATCAAAAGAGCTGGCTACGCCACGGACGATGGACCAGGAGATCCCTAATTCAGCCGCCTTGCTTCGACATAAAAATCAGGGTCAACAAGTATGGATTCGGTTTTAACAGGTTCAGATTTCCAGGAGGTCGTGGGATGGAGGGTTTTATATTGTTCTGTTTTGCCAGGCCTGATGCGCACCGGCATATCAAAACCTGTAACCACCTGATTCCATCTATACTTCAATGAATCATTGGACAGGGTGTATTCCAGGATCGGAATTCGTGTATCCCTCAGGTATTGATCAAATACTTTAGACAGGTCTTTTCCAGATTCCTTGCTCAAGTATTGTTCTATCTGGTTGCTTTCCACTGTCTGGTGATGGAATATTTTGTTCAGTCCCTGTAATATCTCTCGCCATCTTTGATCGTCATCAATGATCTGGCGTATCGTGTGCAACATATTGCCGCCTTTGGTATACATATCTCCTGAACCTTCATTATTTACCCGATAGTCGCCGATGATCGGCCGGTTGTTTCTGATGGCTCTGCGGGTGCCGATGACATATTCAGAACCGGCTTTTTTGCCATAATAATATTCTGTATAGAGGCTCTCCGAATAATTGGCAAAACTTTCGTGAATCCATTTATCGGCTATGTCATTATACGTAATGTTATTGCCAAACCATTCGTGGGCGGATTCATGGATAATTATAAAATCCCATTTAAGTCCCCAGCCCGTTTTTGAAAGGTCTCTGCCCCGGTAACCATTTTTATATCCATTTCCATAAGTCACTGAACTTTGATGCTCCATGCCCAGGTAAGGCACCTCCACCAGTTTGTATCCATCCGCATAAAAAGGAAAAGGGCCAAACCAGTGCTCAAAGGCCCGCATCATCAGTTTGGCTTGTTTAAATTGTTTTCCGGCTTTATCCAGGTTATAGGGCAATACATAATAGTCCATATCGATTACTCCTGCTTCCCCATGCAGGGTGTCTGAAAAATGCACATAATTGCCGATGTTCATATTTACGCCGTAATTATTAATGGGATTGCGTACGGACCAGGTAAATGTTTTTGTGCCATCCTGATTTGAAATCACTTCCCTTAGCCGGCCATTGGAAACATCCATGAGTTTTTCGGGAACAGTAACCGATATGGTCATGCTGTCGGGTTCATCGTACATATGATCTTTGCAGGGCCACCAGGCGCTGGCCCCCAACCCCTGACAGGAGGTAGCAATAAAGGGGTTTCCTTCCTTATCTGTTGTCCACTGGACCCCACCCTGCCAGGGAGGATCATTGGCTTCTATGGGTTTGCCCTGATAATAAACGATGATCGATTCCCTGTGGATAGGCTGTTGTGGTTTAGTCAGTAAAATCATATAGGCGTTTTTACCATCTTTAGTATAATTCAACGTCTGTCCATCCTGGATGACTTTAATGATTTTTAATGGGGGTTGCAGGTCGATTTGTATGGTCTGATCAGGAAATATAACTTCATAGGTCACAATCACCCTTCCTTCCAGGGTTTTGGATCCGGGATGGGCAATGACGTTCAGATCATAATGCTTGAGATCCCACCAGGTCCGGGCTGGGGTGATGGATCCTCTCAGCATATCATCCCTGTCAAACTTTGATTGCCCGCAAGAACCACAACCCAACCATACTGCCCCATAGAAAATAAGGAACGCAGGCTTAAAGTTTATCATATAATATAGTCAAATATAAATCTAGTTTGTGGAGATCTAATCCGTGACCACAGACGAAGTCGCGGATCATAGAACACCTGGTAGACCATATAGAGTCTTTTCAAAACGATATTGGCATAATATATTATTGCTAATACGTTTTTTACACTAAATTGATAGTTTCCATGAGAAAAGAAATCAACGAAAACAGGCACCACGACCCCAGAATCAATTACCGGGGAAACAACCCTACCCGATTGGACAATCTTACGGATGCGGTGTTTGGCATCGCCATTACCCTCCTGATTTTTAACCTCAGCAATCCCAATTCGTTCAGCAGCCTGATTACATTTACTAAGACCCTGCCGGCTTTCCTGATCAGCATTGGATTCCTGGTACTGATCTGGAATGAACATTTACGGTTTTCTGAAATTTATACTTTAAAAGACAACAAGTTGGTCGTTCTCAATACCTTGTTTATTGCCTTGATTATTTTTTATGTTTACCCCTTGCGATTCCTGACTTTATTCCTGACCAGTTTTTTCTTTAACATTGATATCGGGATGTCCATTAAGGGCCATGAGGTGCCTGATCTTATGATCTATTATGGATTTGTAGCTTTTGCACTTTATTTTACAGTGTATCTCTTGTATCTCCGGGCTTCCAAACTGAAAAATGAATTGGAGCTCAATGATTTTGAAATATTTTACACCCATCAGCAAAAGATCCGGTTGATGATCATGTTTGGGGTGCCTCTGATATCGATCATTCTTACCTTTATTTTTAAATGGGGTTCCATTAGGTGGGCGTCCATTATCGGTGGAATGGCGTATATGCTTTATACTCCGGCTATGATGATGTGGGTGAAGAGATATATGCGGAAAGAGAAGGAGTTTGAAAAACCAACGAGTGATCCGCCTTTGGCGGAATTGTAGCGGCGACTTCAGTCATCGGGCTTGCGAACATCAAGCGATTTATATTTATGAGAATCTGAATCAAAGAGAATTCGACCGAGGACTCGATCCAGCGACTGAAGTTGCCGCTACCTTGTAAGCAATCCCGCATCGATCACAAACTGGCTGCCCGTCACATACCTGGCCTGGTCCGATACCAGGTAAAGTACTGCCTGTGCCACGTCTTCGGGTTCTATCCAGGGTACAGACAACAGGTTTCCTGCAGACGCTTCTCCTATTTCCTGTGGAGTCTTACCTTCCAGGAAGGCGAGTCCGTCATTCATGGGTGTATTTACTCCGGTGGGATGGATGGAGTTGACCCGGATATTATAAGGAGCGAGTTCTATGGCCCAGGATTTAGTGAGTCCTACCAGGCCCCATTTGGATGCAGCATAATGGCTCAGCCTTCTCATGCCACGTAGACCAGCCACTGAAGAATTGTTGATGATATTTCCAGATTGTTGAGCAATCATCACCGGAATGATATGCCGGGCAGTGAGCCAGGCGCCTTTGAGGTTGATATCGATCATGGCGTCCCATTCGTCTTCGCCCAGCTCATGAGCCAGGCCGTAGGCGCAGATACCTGCATTATTAAACAGGATATCGATGCGGTTAAACTCGGTCAACGCCAGGTCAACGGCTGATTTGACTTCTGTATCTTTCCGTACATCCCCTTTATACAATACACACCGTACTCCTTCTTTTTCGACTGCTTCTTGCAACGTGGACATATCATCCGGGGTACCCATGGTATATCCCGGATAAGTCAGTGGCCTGGCAATATCAAAAGCCAATAGGTGTACCCCTTCTTTAGCCAGAGCCATTGCAGTGGCGCGGCCCTGTCCATGAGCCGCCCCGGTGATAAAAGCTACTTTGCCTTTTAATGAAGACATCGATTATTGTTTTGGAGATAAATAAGGATAAAGGTATTCATCAATTTCAGTATGGATCACATTGTTGAAAATATTAGTGGCTATCATGATTCCGGCAAAGGCAATCAGGACGACCATTTCCTGCCCGGAGTGTCGGTCTGCTACTGGCTGATAAATTTCATCCGGAACAAAACCCTTATTTAAAGCAATAGCTGCACCAAAAGAAAGTAGCTGCTGATCCTGTTCCGACAAGATCAATTGTTCCGGGTCTTCGCCAGATTCAATTATGGATTTCCTGAAGTAAGTACTGCACAAAGGGCAATCCGAGGCTTCCGATATCGACCAGGCATACAGGGGTGAAAGCCGCTCTCCGAGTATTTTTTTTACTTTTTCATACAGGGGATACCATTGCATATAGGCTTCGAAGGCAATCGTCGAATGGCCCAGGGTGGATTTCATATTGGTGATCCGTCCGTGGTAATTCGTTTTATGGTGCTGATACGCTTTTTGAGTTTCGGGAGTTATGTTTTCTTCAGGCAGGGGAAGGATACGGGATCTGGTCGGTTTCATTGTATTAAAAGGTATAAAATTATCCGGGAGTAAAATTAATCCGTTTTTGTAGCGGCGCGCTTAGTCGCCGAGACGTAATTATTATCAAAATACTACTCTACTCCGGTGAATAAATTGCGCCGTTACAGATCCGATAATGAATTGCACGTTTTGTAGCGGCGTGCTTAAGCCGCCGAGACTTATTTTATTATCAAAATACTACTCTACTCCGGCAAATAAATTACGCCGCTACCTTGCTCTACTCCGGCGAAGAAATTAAGCCGAAAAAGATCCGATAATTACACATTTTGTAGTGACGCAATTTAGCCGCCGATCCGCATTTTTCCGACGAATAAATTACGCCGCTACTAATGACTTAGTTAGTAATTTAGGGGAATAAATATTTTCACTCGTCCATGAAAAGATCGACCTTTCTTAAAAATTCATTATTTGGCGCCGGCGCCATGATGACCGGCAGCAAGTTATTTGCCCATTCTCCAGCAACTCCCCCGGTCAATAAAAGAGAACGCATGCTCCAATGGCTGGAAGGAAAAATAGAACCTGGTTATACTCCCGCAGCATTTTTTCTGCACTTTGAAGAACCCTATAAATTGGGATCTCCAGCAGCACAACAACACCTCAGGTATTTCCGCCATACCGATATGGACTTTGTCAAGATCCAGTTTGAAAAAGAATATGAACCGGTGGACTTTCTTAAAAAACCATCGGATTGGGCCAAACTAAAACCCAATCCGCTGGAGTTCTACGAACCGCAATTGGTCGCCGTAAGGGAGATTGTAAAAACTTTAAAACCGGAAGCCCTGGTGATCATGACCTTATATTCCCCCTTTATGTGGGCCGGACATACCGCGACCCGCCCGGTCCTTTTACAACATATGGAACAAGATCCGAAGGCGGTCAAAAAGGGGCTGGATACTCTGGTGGAAAGCCAGATGTTGTTTGTCAAAGAGTGTATCAAAATTGGGGTGGATGGATTTTATATGTCTACCCAGGGGTCAGAAACCAAACAATTCAAGGATCCGCGTTTGTTTAAAGATTATGTAAGACCTTCTGACCTGGTGGCTATGAAAGAAGCCGCCGCGGCCTGCCCTTTTAATATTTTACACGTCTGTGATTACAATGCCCCTTATGCCAGTTATGACGCCGTACTTGATTACCCCGGACAGGTCGTCAACTGCAATCCGCAAACCACTACTAAACACCTCAGCTGGCAAGAAATCTCCTCTATGTTTAAACGCCCCGTCATGGGCGGGATGGAAAGACTTGGAGTCATCAGCAAAGGATGTCCGTCACAAATAGATAAAGAAGTCCGTCAAATATTAAAAAATGCACCCAATCAATTTATACTGGGAGCCGATTGCACGGTAGCCGGGGATACGGACTGGAATAAATTGCGCAAAGCGATTGATGTTGCACATGGGAAGTGAGCGGCGAGCCGCGAGCAACGAGCCGCGAGCAACGAGCCATGAGCAACGAGATACGAGACACTGAGACACACGAGCTGCGAGCCGCGGACCAACTAACCAACTAACCAACTAACCAACTAACCAACTAACCAACTAACCAACTAACCAACTA
>JAWXBI010000226.1:0-3086 GCA_034439915.1 Saprospiraceae bacterium
TAATTATTAGTCAATATCGTTTAGATAAGTCTATATGTGAATTTCTAAACGACATTGAATTATCAGTCTTAAAGATAACTTTCGTTCTCGCAGTCTCCAATACATTCACTAAGCTGATCCTATTTGGACAATTCAAATAAGCTTGCTTTACCTGCAATGTCCAGGGCAGGGTTGGTTTGTTGCAGGGATTTGATTCCTTCCTCCGTCACCCTGGTTTGTCCAAGATACAACTCATTCAAATCTTTCAATTTGGCCAGGCTACTCAAACCGAAATCACTCACCCCTGTCCCATACAGGTTGAGGTATTCCAGGTACCCCAATCCTTCAAGGTTCATCAGGCTTTTATCCGAAATTGGGTTGTGCTCCAGGTGCAGTTTCCGCAAGTTCTTTAACTGTCCTATGATTTGAAGATCTTCATCCGTCAATTGGGTGCTCGCCAGATTTAACCAAACTATTTGTTCTTTTATATACAACAATCCCGCTAATTGTCCTGAAGTCAGTTTTAAGTTTGGTGTCCGCGGCACCACATCCAAACCATTGCTGGTCGACGAAATCTTCTTCACACTGAAGCCAAGTACGTTCAGAGAATCTAAAAGCGAAGGCGAAGCCGGCTGAACCGATAAACTTGCTAAAGGGTCCATAGTGCCGCTATGTAGGCCGAATATCCTTTTAATAAATTCATTGTTATGCTGATCTTTTTTTAATTCGCCTATTTTGATAGCTTCTGGTGCCCCCTGGTTTATCCACCACTCTATCAGTTTTATTTCATTATAAGACATACCCGGGCCATTAGGAGGCATAAATTTGGGATGGTTGGCCGGTAAACTCACTCGTTTAAAAAATTCACTATTTGCCGCATTGCCTGCTTCGATTACCTTGCCGCTTTGGCTCCCGGTCAATAAGGTCTGCAGGGAAGTCATATCGAGGCCACCATTCTCCGACCCTGATTGATGGCATCTCAGGCATTTGGATTGAATCACGGGAAATACGACCTCCTTAAATAATTCCGTACTGTCACTGAATTGGGTAAAATCAGTTTTTTTAAATAAATCATCCGGGGGCAATAAATAATTCGGACCATGGGTCATCCTGCCCCCCAGGTGACCGGTGATGGTCAATCCCAGGAGCATGCCAAGATTAAGTAGTGTAAACAGAAATTTTGATCGATTTTTTTTTGTGTATAAAAAAAGCAGGATTCCTAAAATTGAAGTTGTTATTCCCAGCCATTTATGCCAGAAAACATTTTTTCCTTCATAACTCGACAAACCCTCCAAATTTAAACCGCTGAATACGGCTATTAGGGCAAAAAGGGTTCCCGCACAATAAATAAACCGGAGGGCGTTACGATAACGGGCTATGCCTTCATTATTTAAAAACAAACCGACCAATCCCGCCAGCACCAATATTCCAATCGGAAGATGAACCACCAAAGGATGCAACCTTCCTGCCAATTCCCACATAGTCCTTTAGCTTAATAAATCATGAACGACCTTACCGTGTACATCCGTAAGACGGAACCTTCTGCCCTGATATTTATAATTGAGTTTTTCGTGATCGATGCCCAACAAATGCATCAACGTCGCCTGAAAATCGTGGATGTGGACCCCATTTTCCACCACATTAAAACTAAAATCATCAGTTGTACCATAGGACAAACCTTTCTTTAATCCGCCTCCGGCCATCCATATACTATAGCAGCCGGGGTGATGATCACGGCCAAATGATTCAGCAGTTACTTTCCCCTGGGAATAGGTGGTCCGTCCAAATTCGCCACCCCAGATGACCAGGGTGTCATCCAATAACCCTCTTTGTTTAAGATCTTTTATTAATGCAGCAGAAGGTTGGTCCGTCACTTTGCAGACCGCCGGCATCAGCTGGGGCAATCCGCCGTGATGGTCCCAGTCCTGGTGATACAGTTGTATAAACCGGACATTGCGTTCTGCCAGGCGACGGGCAAGTAAACAGTTGGCTGCAAAGGTGCCGGGCTTTCTGCTGTCCGGTCCGTACAAATCGAAAATGTGATCTGGTTCTCCTTTAACATCCAATGCTTCCGGTACCGAAGTCTGCATCCGGAAAGCCATTTCATACTGGGCTATTTTGGCCTCGATCTCCGGATCGTGTACCCTCTCTTGTTGTAATTTTTGTAAATCATTTAAATAATCGAGCTGTCTTCGACGGTCCACACGCTCCATACCTGCTGGATTATCCAGGTATAACACCGGGTCTTTCCCTGACCTGAATTTGACCCCCTGATGCTGCGAGTCCAGAAATCCATTGCCCCATAGACGGTCATATAAAGGCTGGCCATTGGAGTTTTTAGAAAGTAAGACTATAAAAGATGGCAGGTTTTCATTTTCACCACCCAGGCCATAACTTACCCAGGAGCCTATGGATGGACGACCTGCCTGTTGTGACCCTGTTTGAATAAAAGTAGCCGCGGGATCATGATTTATTGCTTCCGTATACATCGAGCGGATCACGGTGAGTTCATCGGCTACTTGTGCCGTATAAGGCAACATTTCGCTGATGGAATGTCCACTCTTACCATGTTGTTTAAACGAATACCGCGAGGGTACGATCGGAAAAATTTTCTGGCCGGCCGACATTCCTGTTTGGCGTTGAGTGCCCCGGATGGATGCTGGCAAATCCTGTCCCTGGTATTTAAGCAATTGAGGTTTGTGATCAAACAAATCCACCTGGGAAGGAGCACCGCTTTGAAACAAATAGATTACCCTTTTAACCCTCGGAGTGAAATGGGGCAAACCGGCAAGAGGCCCATAAACCGGGACTCGGTTGGAGGCCGCCAGGCTCAATGGATCCAACAATCCCGATAAAGCAATGGCACCCATACCTAAAGCGGAAGTAGATAAAAAATCCCTACGGGAATGGGATTTTCGGTAATCATTACAATGATGCATATAAATCCGAATTTACAGATTTTCCGGATAGGAAAGGGGGCATCATTTTATCAGGCAGCATGGAGGTAATTAGTGTCAGCAAGAAAACGCCATTATTTCAAACTCAGTCATTCGATTTTGTCGGTTTTTAGGGGGGGCTATGGAATGAGGATGCAAAAGGGTGATCTA
>JAWXBI010000227.1:0-16042 GCA_034439915.1 Saprospiraceae bacterium
GGCGCTATTGAAAATAGCGCTCTGCAAAGCCCCGGCTGCAATCAGAGCTTCTTGTCGACGACCCTCGGTAATGACATCCACCGCGCCAGCGGCCTCGGCGATAGCGGCGGAATCGCGATTCTTCTTAGACATAATTCACTTCGATTTCAATAATTGATGCAAATTCATTTATCAAAAGCCACTGCTGTTTTTGATATTCGGCTTAAGACAGGTTCAAGCCCTATACCACTGTGGCTAGGTCTGAATTATTAATCAGTCCTCCAATATCGGCATTAGACCAAATTTACGACTTAATACAAAGCTTAAAGACAAAATATTGAAGAATGGAACATTTAATATCATTGTTGAACTGGGTTTAGACATTATTTGATTTCATCGGCAAATGAACTGCCACGAAGGCATACTCAGTCAAAAACCAATGATGAATTTTTCAACAGGAGCAATAGTTCTTTCTCTTGATGAAAAATGAAGTTTAAACCCACTGTTCTGTCTTTTAAATGTACAACAGATTCCAGTATATGATTATTCTCCATTTAAAATTTCATTCGTTGAATACGTATGGCATTCAGAATAACCAGTAAAGCTACTCCGACATCTGCAAATACTGCTTCCCACATGGAGGCCAATCCACTGGCCCCCAGAACCAATACGATCAATTTTACAAAAAGCGCAAAAACGATATTCTGAATGATAATACGTTTAGTAGCCCAGCTAATCCGGATGGCTGTGATGATTTTGGAGGGTTGGTCCGTTTGTATCACCACATCAGCGGTTTCAATTGCTGCATCGCTGCCCATAGCCCCCATAGCAATTCCAACATCACTCAAGGCAAGCGCCGGAGCATCATTGATGCCATCACCTACAAAAGCAATGATTTTATTTTTATCCTGCATTAATTCTTCTACTATCTGCACCTTATTTTCAGGCAGTAAGTCACCGAATGCGGTTTCTATGGCAAGCGTTTTTGCTATTTTTTGAGTAATGGAATTTTTATCTCCACTGAGCAGGACAATTTGCCGTATACCATTATGGTGCATTTGTTGCACGGACTCTATGGCATCAACTTTTAGTTCATCAGCTATCAGTACATATCCTGCATATCTATTGTCGACAGCAACAGCGACTATGGTTTCTTCCATATTATCAATAGCTTCATCATACGCTATATTAAATTTAGTCAACAACTTGGTGTTGCCTGCCAGCACTATTTTGCCATTTACAATACCTTTGAGTCCGTGCCCTGAAATCTCCTCCATATCAGTGGCCTGATATTGCTGCGTTTCTTTTTTTACATAATCAGAAATAGCTTTAGCGATGGGGTGGGTGGATTTTTTTTCCACGGCTGCCAATAATCCCATAAATTCCGATTGGTCCATATCGCGAGTTACGATATCCTGTACTTTAAATACCCCTGAGGTCAGTGTGCCTGTTTTATCCAGCACCAAAGTATTTACCTTCGTCATTAACTCTAAAAAATTAGAGCCTTTAAATAAAATACCGTTTCGACTAGCCGCTCCAATGCCGCCAAAATAGCCCAGGGGAATCGAAATTACAAGGGCACAAGGGCAACTGATTACCAGGAAAATTAAAGCCCGGTAGAGCCAATCCTTAAATACATAATCGTTTATTATAAAATAGGGAATGGTCACGAGGGCTATGGCTAGAATAAAAACAATCGGTGTATAAATTTTTGCCAGCTTGCGGATAAGTAATTCAGTCTTTGCTTTTCGGGAGGATGCATGTTGTACCAAATCCAGGATTTTGGCCAGCGAACTGTCAGAGAATATTTTAGTGACTTTCAACTCTATCACCTTATCCAGATTGAGCATACCGGCCAATACCTGTTCACCTTTTAAAACTTTTTTTGGCTGACTTTCACCCGTTAAAGCTGAAGTATTAAAGCTGCTGGCATCATTTAACAGTTTACCATCCAGGGGTACTTTTTCACCGGCTTTGATTTGGATCGTTTCGCCAGTGAATACCTCTTCTGGTTTTACGGTTTGATAACTGTTGTTTCGCAAAACATTTGCCTCTGATGGCCTGACATCCAATAATGCTTTGATATTGGATTTGGCTTTATTTACTGCTGCACTTTGAACAAGTTCCCCCATGGCATAAAACAACATGACGGCTACTCCTTCCGGATATTCGCCGATGGCAAATGCGCCAACGGTGGCTACAGACATCAGCGTAAACTCAGTAAAAAACTCCTTTTTTAAAATGGCCATCCAACTTTCTTTTATTACTGGTAAACCAACTGGCAGATACGCGATGACATACGCGGCTAAGCGTAGATAACCTGTAAAAAAGTCAGGGTTTAAATAATCAATAAGTATACCGGTGAGGAGTAACGCCAAGCTGATGCCGATGGGTAAATAGTTTTTCCAGGCTTTCTTTTTACTATACATATCATTCAAAGGATGACCTGAATGATCATGATCGGCATCGAAATCGCTTTTTATTTTGATCAACCCCTCTGCCCCGGCCCGTGAATATATTTTTTCTTCCAGTGAGCAACAGTTCATTCGCCCGTCTGCATCGAAGGTATGGACATGATTCGGCGCTGGCTGTTTCATGACCCGGGCTGATTATGTGTATTGATCATTTCCTGCAGGTCATCTGGTATGATCATGGGCTTAAGGGGTGGTACATTTGACCTTCCGGTATTGCCAGAAGTTATTTTTCCAATAAAAGATTTTACACCTCCAATCAATAAACGGGGAATCTGCCCCAGGATTTCGCGCATATCTTTTATCCGGATTCCAAAGATCAGCATCCTCCAATGCACGGCCGTAGGTTCAATTGGATAGGGTTGTCCGAGTATATGGGCTCTTTCCAGGTGGTTCCAACACACCTGATGTTTTTTATCGGCCAAGGCAGCCGTTGCCTGTTGAATTTCTTCTTCATAATATGGCCTTACGTGTGTGGGCATGGTAAGAAAAAATTTCATAAGTAGCATACATTTAATGTTCATGTTCCCCCGTGTTGGTCAATTTGGCCAGAACAAAAAAAGCGCCTTTTACGATAATTTTTGTTTCCTTAGGCAGTTCTTTTAACAGGGTCACCTGAGTATACCCTACATCAGAAATACCCCGGGCAATAGGAATTTTTTCAAAGGTCATTCCCTTTTTTTCTGGAGTTGTGGATACGGTATGGTCGTCAGATGCAGCTGCATCGCCAGGGTGGTCATGATGCTCATGGGGTGGTGATGTTTCGGAAACAATAAAAATATAATCCTGCCCCAGGTGTGAAACGATAGCTCCAGAAGGTATGGCTGGAAACGTAATATGGCTGAGGCTGATAATAGCGGTAACATTCATGCCGTCAATCAACCCGGTTTTGTTACCCTCCACATGGGCATGTACGGAGACCACCTTGCTTTCCCCTTCAAAAGTGGAACCCAGTGAAAATATTTTGGCATCATACTCTTTTCCGGGATTATTCGTCAATGTAAAATGGATAACCTGATGGTTTTGAATTTTGGGAAGATCCTTTTCAAAGACGAATAAATCCAGGTGGAGCTGATGGTTATCAATAATTTTAATCATTGTAGTACTCAAATCAACATAGGACCCGATATCGACGAGTACTTCACTGATGGTACCCCCTATTGGAGCCCGGACCTTTAAAGTCGAAATTAAATTTCCGGGCTGCAGCGAATCCGGTTGGATATACATCAATTGGAGTTGCTGGTATAAAGACGACTTTCTGGTATGCAGTGCTTTGAGCTCAGATTGGACAGCCTGAAGATTTTTTAAAGCCCCTGCGTTGCCTTTGTTAAGCTGTTCCTGTCGTAACAATTCCAGTTGGGCGAGTTCTATTTTTGAACTTAAGGTTAGATACTCCTCTTGTATCTGAATAAATTCCGGGTTTTGTATCGTGGCGATCACCTGTCCGGGGGAGACCCGGAGTCCTGGCTGGATTTGCAGTGATTTAATAATGCCCCGGTACATGGAATTGACATTTGCTTTATACTGATTGGGCACCTTGAGTTTGCCACTGGCTTTAAGGGTTTCGTTGAGTTGTTTATCTTCAATACGACCTAATTCTATTCCAATACTTTTGATTTGTTCATCACTCAGCCAGGTCGTATTGCTGGTGGTATGTTCATCCATGTGATGGTCTTCTTCCGCAATGGGTGCTGTGCTTTTCTGGCCGGTACACGACAGCAGGAAACAACTATAAACCAAAGTATATAATTTAATCGTTTTCATTTTTTATTGATTGATATAATAATAATACTGAATGACAGATTGATTGTATTTGTTGAGAGTATCCAGATAATTGCGCCGGATCTCAATAGCCTGAGTTAAATATTGGGACAAGTCAGAAAAACCAATTTCTCCTGCCTGGTAGGATAAGGTAGCAGCTTTGATGATTTCCTCAGCTTGATTCAAACCGGTCAATTCATAATATGCCAGTCCCTTTTTGTTTTTGTCCAGTTCCTGAAATGCCTGTTCCCGTTCACTGATTATTCCCTGGTTAGTAAAATTGGATTGAGCTTGTTGAAAATCGACTTCTGCTTCAGCCAGTTTTACTTTATTGCGATGGGCGTTCAAACCCAGAATAGGGAAAGCAGCAGAAACGGAAAAACCGGAAAAGGGGTTATCGGCAGCCCAGAGCAACTGACTGTAAAAACGGCCGGAAAAATCCGGTTTATTTTCCTGTTTCGCTACTGCAATACTGGATTTGGCTATCTGTATATTTTGTTGTTGCAATTGCAGAAGGGGATGTGCCGGGTTTCCATCTCCGGGGTTTGAGGCTACAACGAGCTTTTCCAGAGGAGTGTCGGGGGGCAATACCAATTGATTGGAATTAGACAACAACTTCAGTCGCTCCTGCTCGATACGGATAGAATGAACGATTTGTTGTCGGGAAGACACTAACTCCAGCAAACGAGCTTGTGCGGCTATGCTATCCAGGCCCGGGCTTTCTCCAGACTTTACTTTTAACCGGGTAGTTTCCTGCAAATTGACATATATCGTATCCAATCGGCTCAATAAATGCTGCAGGTCTTGCAAATACCACAAATTAAAATAAGACTCCCGCACATCCCTTTTGATACCTGCTTCAATAGCGTTGGTGTTGGTTTGATAATATTTCAATTGTTCTCGCACCATATTTTTTTGTGCGGTATACCATCCCGGCCAGGCTAAGGTTTGTGACAGACCGATTTTTAATATACCTCTGGTATCACTGGGCCGCAAATCTTCATTTTCGACAAACACACCGGTTTTGGGAAATGCCATCGTGGTGTTGATCCGGGCATTTGTTTTTTGAATCCATTGGTTGTTTATTTCATATTGAAGGTTGTTTTTAGTCCCTTGCAGGACTTCTTCAACACCAGCCCGCCTTATAGTCACCTCTTGGGCAGGCAGATCAATGGAAATGAATAAACAAACTATTATACTCAGCAGAATGGCCATTGGTTTTAGTTTTCTTTTGTGGGTGAATAATAGGTACAATAGAGGTAATACAAAGAGGGTTAAAAAAGTAGCGGTGATCAATCCACCAATCACCACGGTGGCCAGGGGTTTTTGTACTTCCGCACCTGCTCCGGTAGACAAGGCCATTGGAATAAATCCAAGTGAAGCGACCGTTGCGGTCATCAATACCGGACGCAACCGTATTTTTGTACCGGCCAACACCCTTTCCAGTATATTTTCCATCCCTTCTTTTTCCAATTGATTAAATGTGCTGATCAGGACTATTCCATTAAGTACGGCAACTCCGAATAAAGCGATAAACCCTACACCGGCCGATATACTGAAAGGCATATCGCGGTATAATAAAGCAAACACCCCACCTATTGCACTCATAGGAATGGCCGTGAATATTAATAAAGATTCCTTGATCGATCCGAAGGTAAAGTAGAGCAGGATAAAAATCAGAGCCAGTGCTCCGGGAACAGCTATTTTGAGTCTGGCTGTAGCTTCCTGCAGGTTTTCAAAGGTGCCGCCGAAAGTATAATAATAAGCTACCGGTAAAATAGCCGCCTGAGTAAGTTTTTCCTTCACTTCTTCAACTATAGTAGCTACATCGCGGTGTGTAATATTGAACCCAACCACGATTATTCGTTTACCATCTTCCCGGCTGATTTGTGCGGGCCCTTCTTTAAAGGATATTTCAGCAACTTGTGAAAGCGGGATATGTATACCGCCGGACGCTGCAATAAAAAGATTGCCTACATCTTCAATGGATGTCCGGTAAGCACTGTCCAGGCGAACCACCAGATCAAATTTCCGTTCATTTTCAAACACTACACCTGCGGCTTCCCCGGCAAATGCAGTACTAATTGTATGGTTGATATCCTCAATATTTAACCCATAACCTGCGATCCTCGCCCGGTCGTATTGTATGGTGATTTGTGGCAGTCCGGTTGTGCGTTCTACCTGGGGTGTAGAGATGCCATCAATACCGCGGATCAGGTCGGCTACCCGGGTACCCAACGCCGCCAGGGTATCAATATTTTCGCCGAAAATTTTAATGGCGACATCCTGCCGCACACCGGTCATCAATTCATTAAACCGCATTTGAATCGGTTGGGAAATTTCAAAGAACACCCCGGGGATCACCTCCAGTTTTTCCATGATCATATTGGCCATTTCATTGTAATCTTTGGTAGTAGTCCATTCCTTTTTGGGTTTTAAGACGATAATCATATCGGTTGCTTCCGGTGGCATAGGATCTGTCGGTATATCCGCACTTCCTGTTTTCCCGACGACCAACCTGACATCCGGAAACGATTTGATGATCCGGATGGCTTGCATGGAAGTTTCCACACTTTGGCTGAGCGAAGTACCCTGGGGTAAAATGCAATGAAAGGCATAATCCCCTTCTTCCAGTTGGGGTATAAATTCTCCTCCCATTTTTGAAAAAACAATGATAGTAAAGACAAAAACCGCCACGGTTGCCGCGACGATAATTAATTTTAATCGTATCGCCCCTTTAAGCAGCGGTTGATAAATGCGATGAAGGAAGTCCATCATACGGTCGGAATAGGATTGGGTTTTTATCTGTTTGGGTAAAAACAAGGCGCTCATCATCGGGATATACGTGAGGGAAAGCAGAAGCGCTCCAAAAATGGCGAACCCAACCGTTTGAGCCATAGGCCGGAACATTTTGCCTTCGATCCCCACCAGGGTGAGGATCGGGATGTATACGATTAGAATAATGATTTCACCAAAAGCAGCGCTGTTCCTGATTTTTGATGTTGATATAAAAACCTCCTTGTCCATCTGCTCCTGGGTTAATCGGATCCCCGGCGTGCGGATAGACAAATGATGAAGGGTGGCTTCCACAATGATGACCGCCCCGTCTACGATCAATCCAAAGTCAATGGCCCCAAGGCTCATCAGGTTTGCACTCACACCAAAAACTTTCATCATGCCCAAGGCAAACAACATGGATAAGGGAATAGCGGATGCCACTATTAATCCAGCTCTGAGATTGCCCATAAAAACAACCAACACAAATAAAACGATCAGGGCTCCTTCAATCAGGTTGGTCTCTACAGTTTTTACGGCACGATTTACAAGATCAGTACGGTCTAAATAAACTTCCACATCAACGTCGTCAGGTAAGGCGCCTTTGATGTTGCCCATTTTAGATTTTACCCGTTCAACCACCGCAGCACTATTTGAACCTTTGAGCATCATCACAATCCCACCTACTACTTCTTTTTCCCCATTATAGGTCACCGAACCGTAGCGGGCGGCATTTCCGAATTTCACTTCGGCCACATCTCTTACCAGTATCGGGATTCCATTGACTTTTTTAATTACAATATTTTTAATGTCCTCCATGGAATGGACCAACCCGATACCCCGGATAAAATAAGCGTTGGGTTTTTTATCGATGTAGGCACCTCCGGTATTTTCATTGTTTTTTTCCAGCGCGGTATACAATTCAGCAATCGTTATATCCAATGATCTGAGACGGTAAGGATTGACAGCTATTTCATATTGTTTGACCAATCCTCCAAAGCTGATCACTTCAGCTACCCCGGGAGTGCCATACAATTGTCTGGCGACGATCCAGTCTTGCATTTCACGCAAGTCCATTGCTGTATATTTATTTTCAGCTCCTTTTTTGGGATGAATAATATACTGATAAATTTCACCCAGGCCTGAACTCACCGGGGCGAGTTCAGGGTTGCCTATGCCTGGCGGAATTTTCGCCTCGGCATCTTTTAACCGCTCATTGATGAGTTGACGGGCAAAATAAATATCGACATGTTCTGCAAAAACCACGGTGACTACTGATAACCCAAACCGGGAGATGGATCTCATCTCTTCTAAATCCGGCAGATTGGCCAGGCTTTGCTCGATGGGATAGGTTACCAGTTGCTCGGTTTCCTGGGCCGCCAGGGTAGGGGTCAGTGTAATGATCTGTACCTGGTTGTTGGTGATATCCGGCACGGCATCCAGGGGCAATTTGGTCGCACTCCAGACTCCCCAGATAATCAGGGCGACCGTCATCAGCCCGACCATCAGTTTATGTTTTATACTAAAATGAATAATGCGGTTCAACATAATTTAAAAATTGGTAATTAAGTATTAGGCCATCTCCACTACGAACAGGGTGCCTGATACCAGGTATTAAAAAAAAGAGTACGGGAAAGGTATTAACTCAACCTGGGTGGCTGCCAGAACGCCGGAGAATCGCCACTGTACAACCGGATCTTATAAGCTATAGGTGGTTGTCTAAAAAAGGGTATGGGCGGAAATGTATTGACGATTTGCTGGAAGATCACGGATGCAGCGCAGCAGGCACAATAACAAAATGGGGTACAGATCTCCATGGGATGATCGTGCTGTTCATGTTCCTGCGCACTATATAACTGTTCCTGTTCATTTTCTCCGCACTCCCGGGAGTCTCCGCATGGAATGGCGCACAAAACCATCAAATAGGCGGACATCAGAAGGGAAAAAATGCGCATGGAGTGCAAAGATAAGTTTTTAGGCTAAAACATGGGCATTTCGAAAATCCTTGCCCGATATAGATGGAAAAATTACGGAAGAAACTATTTCATTGTGGGGAAGGTCTTTATAAATAGTTAATGCGGGCGAACATAGTTTATTAGTTCCTCCATAGAACCGATAGGTTTAAAAAAGCCTCCCATATTATTTTTTTTATAAAATCCTGGCCCCAATGTCAAGTCTTGAAATTTGAGCTTTTTGTACACCTATAAGCTTGCCTAATTCTTCCGATGTCATATGTGTTCTTGTCTGCTTGATAACTTTGCCGATTAAATCATTTGTAATTCATACTCGAATTTGTCACGGTCTGTTATGCCAACTTTGCCGATAAGCTTATCCTGTACCTGGTTTAATGTGTACTTGTTTCATTGCATTTCAATATTTTTAAAAAGTTGGTTATGTTGTTTTCTGAGAACACGTTGCATAATGGATATAAGTGGCAAAGGCGATTTAAATTGAATATTCTCTTCAATGACTGTATAATCGCTATCTGTTTTTAAAACAAATTTCATTTCAATTTTAGTCAATTTGAATACTGTTGGTCACTTTCTTTGTTTTTGCTCCTCTCTACCATTGGCTATAACGTTTTGCGGCTACACGCAGTGCGGGCTTTTTATATATAGCACTAAAGTTTATACGAAGCACCACACTACAATTATACGAAAAACTGTCCAACGAAACACAGCATCCCGTCCCGATGTTTGTCGGGGTTGTGTAGTACATGTTACCGGTAGTGGTTCTTTTCAGTTGGGTCGAGAAGGTTGTCAAACAAAGAAAGGGTTCACGACGTTGTCAGTCATAAACCCTTTAAAATATTGTCTGTAATTTTTTAGGCTTGCTCTTTTACAAATTGTGCTACCGTGATACCGAAAATGACATGCCCCAAAAGGCTGCCTACCATCATCAACATCATACTGCCTTCCACTGGAGGCATTGGAAACATCATTCCCATAATTGCCATCATGATTTGAGCAAAGATGAATACTGCCATTCCAAATAGTGCACCTTTCAAAATGTTGTTGCTTACCTTTTTCACCAAATTGATAAAGAACAAGGCGTAAGCAATTGCGAAAATTATCCCTATCATGAAGTGCATTATCCAACCTACCAATACTGGAAACCCAATCATCATTGATAACAATTCTGGCGGTGACATTTTAGGCATTCCCATCATTGGGGCAATCATCATTACAATAGTCATTACGGCTGTGCCGATAATGCCGCCTATAAGAGCTTGTTTGAGTTTAGTTGTCATTATATTTGTTTTAAATGGTTACATTTTCTTTTTACACGCATCTACGCAAGTATGCCCATTTTCACCAGGAGCATACATGTGTTGACCGTTTTTACATGCCTCTGTGCCAATATGCTCCTTCATGCCTGACGGAACTACAAGCAAACGGTCGCTGCAAGTTACGAAACCTGACAAGGAAATGGAAAAAAATTCTTGTTTGGCAGAAATTGGGATTGATTCAAAAAAAATCCCAAGCTTCGGAGAAATAGGGGATTTACAATATTGATTTTATTGGCAACTATAATTTGCATATGATTTGTTGCTTTAATTCGTTGTTATTGACTTGATGCACAGTGTTTTCACAACGCTGTATAGGGTTGAGCAAGATGTCATCCAATAATTTACTCTGATTTTGATATGCTCTACAACCATCACACCTAGCTGTATGCAGGTGAAGCATTGCATTTTCCTTAATTAAAAGATTTATTACCGATTGTTTATCTATTTTATGGTTGATAGGAGCGGAGCTCAATTAAGCGAGGTCAGTCTGATGTAAATAGGTCTGATATTGAAGAAAGGAACTGTTCGACCATAGACTCGCGAAGTAAGGAGCGATTCCAGATTGCTGTTCGACACCTTTAAGCAACCAAGAAAATAAGTCACAAAATAAGGGCGATTTGCAGTGGAAAATGTAAGTTGGCCAGAGAAGTATTGCGTCGAATTAGTAAAAACAACCTAAAAGTACAATCCCAAAAACCCGAAGTACATCTAACGGTCTCAGGCTAAGCTATCGTGCCGGGAGGTCCACAGGATCTCTTGGCACGATGCGCCGCAGGGCATATATCCAAGCCTGTGTTATTTAAAGTATTGATTTTGTTAAATAGGAACCAGTGCCCTTGTAATTACTGAACTGATCTAAGACTTAGCTCTCAATAAAACAAAAGATTATGGAAAGGGGCTAACAAGCTTGATATTCCATTAATCTCAGACTTTTAGTGCGATGGTCATTTATGTCCGGTTGAAGTCCATCTTTTTATTTCTTAAAGTACTTGCCTGGATTTGTCGTCATGTAATAATGCGCCAACTTCGAGCCAACGAATTCTCAAATTTAAATCGGGTAGTATTTGCGGAATATTATTTGGGAAAGTATCAATTAAATGATAAACTGGTAACAAGCTTAATACGGGAGATCCTGGATAAGAGATTTCTACGATTTGCCTGAGTTTCTCTGAATGGCAATCAAGGAAAGAAGGGAAAATCCTTAATAGAGGAAAGCGGTCTCGGTTATGGATAGTTGCGTGGGTTTGTACTTAACTTTACCAGTACCAAGTTGAAACCTCCATAGGAATTTTCAGAAGTAGCGATAACAGGCAATTACTTACAGCCATTGTAGTGCTTTCGTTTCATTTCATAGACAGTTTTATACTAATTCATCCCGATAAATTTTCCATTTATCGTTTACCTGTTTCCATACAGTCAGATATTTTCCCTGTAATTTTATTCTTCCTTCGTTAGTTTTATTCATTTAGGTTACCAAAGTTTTGGTGGCCGAATTTGCAATTTTTTAGTAAGGAACTGAAGTTTACCGAAACGGCACGTACGGCTGTGTGTGAGGAAAGGTAGCCGGCTAATGGCCATCTGTCATAATCAATTTGAGATACAACACCTGGTACCCAGGCATTTATCTATTTGCTAATAAATAAGTGTGCTACAAGTAACTAAAACATTATTTTTAAGTCATCAGCCAGCAACTTACACATATCGTTTTATCCGATTTACACCTGGGAGAAAAGGACAGCCTGTTTACTCCCCGGCAAAATGAAGACTATGCAGTTATCCGTGCGTTTAGTGATGCACTCATGGATTTGGTTCGACAATTTACCCAGGAAAACCTACCCGCATTATTATTGAATGGTGATATTCTCGGGCTTTCATTCAGCAGTTACAAAGAGAGTCTAAACGGGTTTGCCGCATTTGTAGATGCATTTACCAATCAAAATAAAATTTGCGATAAAGTAATTTTCATCTCCGGCAACCATGATCACCACATCTGGAACTTAGCAAAAGAAGAACATTTCCTTGCCGCCCTGAAACAATCCAAATCGCGGGAAGTACCCGACCTGCAACATATTACACCGGCGACTTATGACCAGGGATTTAATAGCGACTTTTTCCAGGCGTTTATGCAGTCCGGTGCGACTTCACCAACAGAATTTAAAATATTTTACCCTAATTTCCTTCTTCCGCCTAACAAAGCGGGTGAACCGGCTATACTGTTTCACCATGGACATTTTGCAGAGAAAGCCTATTATTTCATCAGCAAGGCCATGCAGGCATTTTATCCCTCGCTCCATGACCCGGGAAACCTGGAAGAACTGGAATCCGAAAATGGCGACTACATTGATTATATTTTCAGCGGATTAGGCAGGAGCGGGAAAGCAGGCAACTATTTTGAAAAGTTGATGGCTACAATGGGTAGCCAAGAAAAACTGGAAGAGCATGTGCAGGAACTATCCGAAAATTTAGCCCATGCCATAGACTTCCCCTACCTGCCTTTTCACTGGATGGAGAAGGTACTTGCATCAACTTTACTGAGGAAAATATCAACACAGGTGCGTTTTGAGCGATATAGAGGTCAGGTGGCCTGTTCGGATGAGACGCTTAAGGGGCTTATGCATTACCTGGATGCTTATTGTAGTGATCTAATTAGCTCGAACAAAGCCGCCGGGCACGAAACCGTTTTCATTTGGGGGCATACCCATAAACCATTTGAAAAAATTACAAAAACCAGTTCTTTGGGTTCTATCAAAGTATTAAATTCCGGTGGCTGGGTAATACCTTCAACACAGATGAGCCTTATTGGCGGTTCCGTCATTTTAATCAACCAGCAAAACGAAGCCGTTTCTCTGCGCATATTCAATGATGGTGAAGATGGCGGTACTATGCAATTTAAAATTTTGCTACCTGACGGTACTTCAGAAACGCCATTTACAAGAAGAATTATGCAATGCCTGTATGGTGAGAATAACACACTGTTACCTGTATGGGAAAAATTTAAATCATTACTCAGTGATGAAATAAAACACCGTCGTAAATCAAATGGAGAATAATGATACAGATGTCCTGATAATTGGCTCGGGATTTGGGGGTGCTGTAGCTGCGCTGCGGTTTTCAGAAGCTGGTTATGCCGTAACAGTGCTGGAGCGGGGAGGCTGGATAAACAGGGGAAATTTTGAGGCGGACGATGATATGTTCTGGCAACCACAAAAAGGAAGGTACGGTATGAATGATCTTCAAAAACGAGGGCGCCACATTATTCCATGGCTGGGAGCCGGTGTGGGCGGGGGCTCTCATGTGTATGCGGGCACAATGAAACGCCGGGATTTCTTTGATGATTTTCCTGGTAACATAACTGCCGGCGAAATGGCTCCTTATTACGAGCGTGCAGAAAAAATGATGCACGCGATGAAATATCCTGATTATCCACCCTACAATAATTTACCCTCATATATTATATTCCGTGAGGCTGAAAAAAGATTAAAGAAGCAGTATCCAGGGCTGGTAGAAAGCCAGGGGGATATTTTATTGGCGATTTCTTATGCACCGGAAGGAGTAAAACCCGGTACCGGCTTTATCAATATTTATGGTGCAGCGCAGCGCTATTCCGACCCAGGTGAACAGAAATTATTAGGAGGAGATATTGATGTAAAAAATACACTGGATAAGAATTACCTGTTTGAAGCACAAAAAAAAGGCGCTAAAATATTGGCATTTAAAGAAGCCGTAAAAATAGAACCATTGGGTGATGGCGGCTACCGCGTGTATTGGAAAAATCCCCGAAAAGATAGTACAGAAACCGGCAGCATCAGCACCAGGATACTGGTATGCAGTGCCGGCAGCATTGGCAGTACAACCTTATTATTGCAAAACAAAATTCTACATAAAACACTGCCAAAGCTCTCTGCACACCTGGGCCGGCAATACCACACTAATGGCGATTATGTTACTTTTATACTTCCCAAAAAAGGCCTTCTGCTGTCTTGGGTGGGCATTTTACTTTCACTCACGGGACTGGTCATATCACTAAAATGGTTACCCTTAGTTGGTGCTGTATTATACCTGCTCGGATGGCTGCGCAGCGGCAAAAAAGCTCAGCCTGATAAAGGCACAACCAATAGTGACTACATACGTTTTAAACACCGGGACGGCAGTGCACAAGGCGTATACATTGAAGGCGGGCGTTATCCTACACCCATCAAAGCATTGGCGGCTATTTTAATGAGCCTTAATGGCAATTTTAATCCGCAATCGTATAAGTCCATCAGCCACATCATAAATGCTATGGGTAAGTATTTGCCGGTATTTGAATTGCTCGAGCGGAGTTGGCCTATACCTATGCTGATGATGGGACGAGATGATGCCATTGGTCAGTTTTATTTTGAAGAAAACGAAGAAATAAATATTGATTTTCCCTATAGTGATAATAAGCAGTATGTAGCGTATTTGAATAAGCTGGGTAAACTGTTCGCCAGGAAGGCCGACAGTTATTTTATCCCAAATGGTATTGCCATCCTTTTAAAAATTCTGGAAGTGCCGCACAATATTGGCGGCGTTCCTATGGGTAACGATGCCAGTGACGGTGTGGTGGATAACTACGGCAGCGTGTTTGGTTATGAAAACTTTTTTGTGCTCGATGGTTCCATATTACCCGTTTCGCTGGGGCCGAACCCGGTAAATACTATATTGGCTTTTGCGGAAAGAGCTATGGAAAAAGTAATAGCGAAAATAAGAAAGTGAGATGTTGTTGGTATGCAAAATAATTGATGAACCTGTCTTGTGAAAATAGTCCATACGGATTCAGATATACAATAGCAAACTGGGCAATGATAAACATGAATAATTTGCTCATTATCATAGAGTAAAATTAATTTCAATATCACTTCTAACGGAGCGCAGTTTGCAGCGGCGGTACACCGAATGTTGTCATATTTAAGTAGTTGTGTCGCATGGCTGTAAAGTGCTGTGCTTGTTGCTCAACCAAGGTACATCTGTTCATTACTATTCACAAGTTTTTTTGAAACCAACGCATTTGGAGAGAGCGGTGTCTTTCAAATTACCGATGGCATTTGCGGCATTGCATAAGGCAATTTCAGGCGGTTACTGCTCTTAGGGATTTTGTGGCTCAACACCTTTCCACCGCTTATTTTATTGTTGGGCGAAAATCGAAGCCATGGAGCAAATTGTTTTACTGTCACAAATTTATGGATACCGGTTTCCACTTCACAATGGAATGACGTAACAATCTTAACATCGGCCTTTCATAGAGCCTTCAAATTTTACGAAATTTTATCGTCCCGCAGGTCAACCGTTAGCTATGGAAGTCAAATCACAAAATATAAATCAGGTAGGTTCAGAATGGCAATACAAGTAAAACGAATTAATTTCGTTTTAAGTGACTCGCAAACGAATGTTGATTTTTAATGAAGGTTCAATTGTTGCATCGGTATCGAAATGGCCGGTGTACTGATGATGAAATTAGAAAAATCGACAGGTGGTTCCATAAGATTGAAGATGGCAATCTTGGATTAAATGACTTTGAAAAAGAGACTATTAAAAAAGAAATTCTGATTGGATTACAATTGAAATCTTTGAAGGGTATTTATAAACAAAATAAGGACACAAGCCTGTCTGCAATTCTCTTGTTAAAGGTAGCAGCGGGTATTGCTGTAATTTTTTTTATTGGTTATTATTTTTTTATTAATAGATCACATCTTTCAAAGATCAATTTGAATGAGTCAACAACTGTTAATGAGTTAATTCCTATAAA
>JAWXBI010000228.1:0-3537 GCA_034439915.1 Saprospiraceae bacterium
ATTCCCTATCTTCGCACCGCATGTCCGATTTCCTGGTATCCGCACGAAAATACAGGCCTCAGCGATTCGATGAGGTCCTGGGCCAGGAGCATATTACTAAAACACTTAAAAATGCCCTCCTGAAAAATAAACTGGCCCATGCTTTTTTATTTACTGGCCCCAGGGGGGTAGGAAAAACGACCTGTGCCAGGATTTTGGCGAAAGTCATTAATTGTCTGAATGCGGCGGCAAACCAGGATGGTGAGCCTTGCAATAACTGTGATTCCTGCCGCATGTTTGATGAACAAACTTCATTTAACATCATAGAGATGGATGCTGCGTCCAGCAATTCTGTTGAACATATGAAAAACCTGGTGGATCAGGTCAGGTATCAACCTCAACATGGCAAGTATAAGGTATACATCATAGATGAAGTACATATGCTGAGCTCTAGTGCCTTTAACGCTTTCCTCAAAACGCTGGAAGAACCCCCTCCTCATGCCATATTTATCCTGGCAACCACAGAGCGCCAAAAAATCATACCGACTATTCTTTCCCGCTGCCAGGTTTATGATTTTAAACGAATCCAAACAGATGAAATAATAAAACAACTGGATCAGGTTGCCCGGGATCAGGACATTAGTACCGAAACCGACGCTTTGCATATTATTGCCCAAAAAGCAGATGGTTCGATGCGCGATGCCTTATCGATATTTGACCGTATCGCCAGTTTCGGGGACAAAAAAGTTACCTACCAGGAAACCATAACCAATCTGAATGTACTCGACCATGAGTATTATTTTAAATTGGTGTATGCCATCTTAAAAGAGGACAGTATGGGGGTCCTGGAAACGTTCAAAATAATCCATCAACTTGGCTTTGAAGGTAATTTTTTTATTGACGGATTAGCCGATCACCTGCGTAACCTGCTGGTTTGTAAAGATCCCTCATCCGCCGAATTGATTGAAGCCAGCAAGGAACTGCAGAGCCGGTATCTTCAACAAGCTCAGATTACACCACTGTCTTTCATATTGGACGCCTTATCTATAGCGAATGCCTGCGATGTTCAATATGAGCGGGCAAGGAACAAAAAACTCCACGTAGAACTAGCATTGATCCGGATGTGTTATCTCAACCGGTTAGTGGCCGCGGTTGCTATTCCTGCTGAAGGATCTGAAAAAAAAAAGCCTGACCCTGAAGTCCTGATCCCATCCAAGATTCCGCTTTCAATACCTAAACCAGCCGCGGTTCACCTGCAAGTATTTGATCAGGAAACCGAAGAAAATCCTTCACTTTCCCCGGTACCCTTCCCCGATCCGGTTTCTCCGGGACAATATAAAACCCCTAAAATCGGGTCCTTAAAAGATATTCAAAAAAGGGCTGCCCAAAGCATCAAAGCCAGCGATCAGTCCGCTGTGGAATTAAAGATTGAAACCTTTGAACAAGCCTGGAAAGAATTTCTGCTCACCGTTGAAGTGCCAACCCTGAAAGCCGTATTAAGTCAGGTAGACCTCGTTTTGGATCAAACCAAGCTGATCATCAGGGTAGGTTCGACTCATGCCAAAAACATTATCCAGTTGGAACAGGCCTTATTGGAAAAGCTGCGACGTGCCGTGTCGGATAAGCGGCTCGAAATTGCCATTCAAATCGACCCCGAAAAAGCTAAAATACTGGAAGAAAGTCAACCTAAAAAGCCGGTGACGAATAAAGAGAAATATGAACAAATGAAAGAAAACAATCCTATGGTGGATGAGTTGATCCGGGCGTTAAAACTTAGAATTGATCATGGTTGATCTGATATTAATCTTTGATTACTGATGTGGCGATTTGTATTCAGGCCGCTGCTCTTCCTGATGTCCCCGGAAAAGGCGCATTATTTTACACTGAATGCCTTAAAATGGGTTTGTACAATTCCGGGATTCAAAAATATATTGAAATGGTGGTTTAGCTCCCGTATACCTGAATTGCCTATCCACTTGTTTGGACTGGAGTTTAAAAATCGGGTAGGTCTGGCTGCCGGACTGGATAAAGATGGCAAATACATTGTAGAACTCGCCTTACTCGGATTTTCGCACATTGAAATAGGGACCGTGACCCCAATGCCGCAAGCCGGAAACCCAGCCCCCAGATTGTTCCGCCTGCCTATGGATAACGCTTTAATCAACCGGATGGGGTTTAATAATGAAGGCGCTGAATCCATGGTCAACCGCTTAAAACATCTCGATAAACCCAAAGACCTGATACTCGGTATTAATATCGGAAAGAATAAAGCTACCCCATTGGAACAGGCAGAAGACGATTACCTGAAGTGTTTTGATATGTTGTTTCCATTTGCTGATTATTTTACCATCAATATCAGTTCACCCAATACTCCGGGTTTGAGGGGCTTACAGGCCAGGGAGCCTTTGACCAGGTTATTAACTGCAATCACTGTAGAAAATCAGAACAAACCCAATCCTAAACCAATACTGGTGAAACTGGCCCCTGACCTCAGTCTGGAAGAACTCACAGAGACCCGACAAATATTGAATGATTTTAAAGTGGATGGAATCATTATGGGCAACACAACTATAGATCGCGCTGGTTTGACTACTCCGAATGCGTTGTTGAATAAAATAGGAATGGGAGGCTTAAGTGGTAAACCACTACAAATAAAAGCAACCAAAGTGCTGAATGATTTAAAAAGTATAGAAAAAAATATCCCCCTGATTGGAGTAGGTGGTATTATGAATGCAGCGGATGCAAAAAGAAAAATCGAAGCAGGGGCCTCCCTCATTCAGGTATATACTGGCTTTGTATATAATGGACCGGCTCTGATCCGAAGCATAGTCAACGCGCTAAATAAACAACCGTGAAACTTAAGTTGAATTTTTATTGGACTGCACATCACATCTCATCACGGCATAACATTTTTAGTAAATATTTGAATACCCTGCCCATTGACCACAATAGTTTGTATATTAACTGTTAAACGCTACCAGAACAGGGTAATACGCCCCGGGCAGATTCGAAGGGATACCTTTAAACTTGTACTATGAAACCATCAAGATCAAAGGGCAGCAGCCATAACATAGCCCTCATTGCACATGATGGGAAAAAGCTGGACATGGCTTCTTTTATATTTAAGCATCATGCCATGCTTAAAAATATGACCCTGTATGCCACGTTGAATACGGGCATGTATATTGAAAAAGAGGGTATACCGGTCATTAAATTGTTATCCGGGCCCAGAGGAGGTGACGCCCAGATTGCCGCCATGGTCGCCGAGGGTAAACTATATGCTGTACTGTTTTTCAGGGATCCATTGGACGCCCATCCCCACGAACCCGATGTCCAGATGTTGATGCGGGTGTGTGATGTATACAACATTCCATTGGCAACAAATCCAGCCACAGCAACAATGATACTGGATACTCTGGCTGCGGCTAATATCGAGTATAAGTCTGGTAAATAAGGTTTCCGGGGTTTCGGGTTTCTTTAGGTGTCTCCGCCTAAAGTTTGTCGTAGTTTCTTTAAGAGGCTGAAGTCTCCCTCGCCTAAAATTTCTCGCCAAGCCGC
>JAWXBI010000229.1:0-4300 GCA_034439915.1 Saprospiraceae bacterium
CTACTCCACACCCAATATTGCCCAGGCCTCTGCAACCGTACTCACTGGCAACTTGCACAATTTATTTTGACAGATATAAATCATCGTCTTACCCGCAACCAGTTTATCTTTTAATAAAGGAAGGCTACCTTCTGTCCTACCACCCAGAAAGATTGCATTGGGGATATATTTGGATGCGAGGTTATGGCTCAAATCAAGGCTGGTATTACCCAAAACGGCAATTTCATATGGGGGATGGTACCGGGTTTGAAGGAACAAACGGGCCCAGTTGACATAATGAGTTAGTACACCATCAGCCTGCATCTGACTAAAGGCCTGGGTCATCATATCGGTGGCCTGATCCAGGTAACGCTGATTTGAAAAATAAGATCCCAATTGAAATAATAAAAAAGCCATAGAAGAATTGGATGAAGGCATGACCTGATCTTCGTAATCTAATTGGCGGCCAATCGTGGTATCTCTGTTGTAATAAAACATCCGGTGGCTGGAATCATAAAAATGTTTTTGGGCAAATTCCACCAGGGACCTGGCACGGTTCAGCCATTTTTCGTCAAAACTTAACTGATAGATTTTGATAAAAGCCAATCCTGTATAGGCATAATCATCCAAAAAAGCTTGTACAGGTTTTGCGGATTTGACATTCGGATTATATATTCTCCGCAATCCTTCTTTTGGATGGTAAAATGATCTCCAGATAAATTCGCCGGTTCGGAGGGCCTGCATTTGGTATTCTTTGTCCCCAAGAGCCAGATAGGCGTCTGCCAGGGCAACGGCAGTCAGGGCATTCCAAGAACAAATGATTTTATCATCCAGCGCAGGCCTGGGCCTGAGGTTTCTTGCTGCGGTCAATCGTTTTTTTATTTCCAGTATCTTAAGGTTAAGTACTTTTGAGGTCCATCCTTTTTTGTTATTAATATCTTCCCCTGAACCCAGGATAGCCAAAACATTTTTTCCTGTCTGCCCAAAATGACGACTGGACACCGTATTGCCCTCTTCACTGATCTGGAATAACGCTCCGGTTAATTCGATGAGGTCTTCTTCTTTTAAAACCCGATCGATCTCTGATTTAGTCCATAAGTAGTATTTACCTTCCTCTCCTTCACTATCCGCATCAAAAGAAGAATAAAATCCACCGGATGGCGCTTTCAGTTTGCGGTTTATAAATTCCAGGGTGGTTCGGGTAACCTTTTTGTATTCTTCATTTCGTGTCACCTGATAGGCATGGGCATACAAACTGGCGAGTTGGGCATTGTCGTACAACATTTTTTCAAAATGCGGCATCAACCAGGAATCATCTGTAGAATATCGGGCAAATCCTCCCTCCAGCCAATCGTGGATCCCGCCACGTTTCAAATTGTCCAGGGTATTGGTTACTGCTTCCAGGGCTTTCGGCTGTTTAAAATTTTGATAGTAGTTTAATAAAAATTCATATTGGACAGGTAGAGTAAATTTGGGGCTGCCTTTTTGTCCTCCTTTGACTAAATCAAGGTTGTTAAAAAACCCCTGGAAATAATCCTGGAACAAGGAATCCGACAATGACTGGTAGTTTTGGGTTAGGCTATTTTCCTTAGTGATCCGGTCAGCCAGTTGTTGGCTGTATTCTATCAGTTTTGCCGGTTCGGCATTGATCTGATCGGCAAAAAAACGCAGGACCTGGATCCATTGGTTTTTTTCCATATAGGTACCGGTAAACACGGATTTTCCATCTGACAGGGCAATGACATTCAAAGGCCAGCCGCAAGCATCCCCATTGACCACCTGGCAGGCGTCCATATATACCTTGTCCACATCCGGTCTTTCTTCGCGGTCTACCTTGATCGAAATGAAGTGTTTATTCATCAAGGCACTGACTGCGGTGTCTGAAAAACTTTCTTTTTCCATCACATGGCACCAATGGCAGGAGGAATAACCAATACTGATGACCAGGAGTTTGTTTTCAGTCGTTGCTTTTTTTAAGGTAGACGCACTCCAGGGGTGCCAATCCACCGGGTTTTTTGCATGCTGGCGGAGGTAGGGACTGGATTCATAGCGGAGATGATTAAAAGCTTGTTGCCCATATCCATGCAGGTCAATACCTAAGAAGAATAAAATTAAAATCCTGGTTAATCTCATGCTGAATTTGGGTCAAAGATAGGGGTTGACTATATAGGGTTCCCACAAAGACACAAGTTCACAAAGAATAAAAAATAAACATTTATAAATCAATTCTTTGTGAACTTTGTGCCGTAGTGGGATGCAATAAATTTTGCGCTTTTTAGTCTCTCCCTGATTTACATCGCAAGCATATGTATCTTCGCCTTCAACTGATGAAAACAATTATCCATGTTGGTATATTGTGGCTTGGAACATTTTATCTCTGTAATAGCCAATCCTCCTGGACCAAAGACCTTCCCGGAATAGGCACATTTTCCTCTGCCCGGGTAGCCGACCTGAATGGTGACGGGGTCGATGATATTGTCCTGGGTGCTGGCAAAGAGGAACTTCAAAAAAGTGACTCCGGGGTGATTGCCCTGGATGGAAAAACAGGAAGGCTTCTTTGGCATGTATCCTCGAGGGACCAGATGTTTGGTTCGGCAATATTTCAGGATATCAATAAGGACGGCCACCCCGATGTATTTATCAGCGGCCGGTCCAGCGAGTTAATCGCCATAGATGGATATACCGGAAAACAAATCTGGAGGTTTGACCCGTTGTCCAAAAAGAATAACAAACGAGAATGGTTCAATTTTTACAACCCTCAATGGATACCCGACCAGGACAAAGATGGGTTGATGGACCTGCTGGTATCGAATGGAGGGGACGTTAAGGTAGAAGCCTACAACCCAAACCGGGCGCCCGGCTACTTATTAATTATGAGTGCCCGTACAGGTGCTATCCTGTCTCTCGCCGATATGCCCGATGGAAAAGAAATCTATATGTCGGTGACAGCTACACCCATACCTGGACAAAATGATTTCGATATCCTGTTTGGGACTGGAGGGGAAACCTTAGGAGGCCATTTATACCTTGGCAGCTTGTCCCAGGTGATCCAAGGGGATTTATCCAAAGCTAAATTATTGGATAGTTGTCCTGACCGAGGATACATCAGTCCTGCTGCCCGTGCCGACATCAATGCGGATGGGGTCACCGATATTTTCGTCAACGCCGTCAATGGCAGGTTATTGGTATTTGATGGTAAGACCCTAAAAAAAATCTGGGAACTTAAAAGGCCGGAAACCGAGACTTACAGTTCCCTTACCATCGGGTATTTTAACCATGATAACATTCCCGATGTATTTACCTCTTATGCGATGGGGGTATGGCCTAAACTGGACTGGAGTACCCAGTTTATGGCCGATGGACGTACCGGGGTCATTCAGTTTGTCGACTCCCTGGGATTTTATCAAAACAGTTCGGGTATAGCTGTTGACTGGGATGGGGATGGACTGGATGAGGTATTGATGAGTGTCAATTTTCAGGATATCAAAAAAGGATATCAAAAGTTTTTTTACAATATGCTGGTCCTGATTGATTTTAAGACCAACGATGTATTACAAATCGGAGATACCTACGATGGTAACAATATGTCATCCACTCCCTGGGCCGGTGATCTGGATCATGATGGGTATCTCGATATTATTTATGTAAACGGAGTCAATCTCCGGCATACCTATACATTTGATGGGATGCAGGTGCATCGGATTGCTACGCAGGTGCCTGTGAAAAAGCCGGTGCGGTGGGGGGCTTATCAGGGGAGCAAGTATACAGGGGTATTTGATTGAGAGTAGATTGAACCTCAGTTGGAGTATTTTCAGGGTCGGAGCTTGATGAGTTATCAATGCAATCTTTTCTCGTGGTCCAGTGCGAGTCAATAGGTATCTAGGTACTTAAGTTATTTGTACAATCTGCATCTTCTTTTCTATTTTACTATTTATTTATTTCCCACAGCATTTTTTATATTTCTTTCCACTGCCACAGGGACATGGGTCGTTTCTACCTGGTTTTTTGTCTGCAATTATGGGCTGGTTATTTAAGTCCGGTAAAAAAGGAACTAATGGCACAGGATTTTCTTCACAACCAATTTCCATATGTTTTTTATTATCCGGTATTGAATCTAAATCAATAATTCCCTCAATGAAATATTGCAAACTACGGACTCCTCTTAATCCGTATCTTGCAGCTTTTTCAACTTTATCATTATCAAACACAACAACAGGACATTTTTCGCAGAAATGGCCGCCAGAAAGGTTGGTCATAAATTCGGCTTCATCTGAATCGGATTTAGCACATAATAAAATCGTACAGTTTTCTTCAATCATTC
>JAWXBI010000230.1:0-7100 GCA_034439915.1 Saprospiraceae bacterium
ATTGGGATGGTCGCAGTACAACTGCTCGACAACATTGCTGCTCCCCAACTTTTCGGAGGTCACCCATTTAGTGGATTAAGTCATTTCAATAATTTGGAACCGAAGGAGTGCGGTAAAATTTCTTTGATACTTTGAAATGCATTCAATTCTTTACCGGCAGTAGTGCCGACAAGGATACGAATGGGTGATTTTTGTTTGTCTTCCAGTTCATTAATGACCTGACGACATGCCCCACAGGGATAGCCTGGTTCTGTTAATTCGTGTTTTGGGTTTTTACATACCACGGCAAGGGCGACAATTTTCTTTTTTGGGTCAGACATATAAGCATGGGCCAGGGCAGTACGTTCAGCACAAAGACACAAGGGATAAGAAGCATTTTCAATATTGGTTCCAATATAAATCGCCCCTGTTTCATTCAAAACAGCAACGCCCACCGAAAATCCGGAATAAGGGGAATAACTGTATTTTAAGGCGCGCTGTGCCTGTTTAAACAAATGGCGGTCGCTGGCATTTATTACCGGGTCCGGGTAGATTGACTTATGTTTAGCGATCTTTGACACTTGTTATTAATTTGATGTTGAACCGGATAAATGAAATTTTAAAAAACTCCAGATATGCTTTTCTGGCTGCCTTAATTTCAAGGCCTGCCGGATTGTTGATTTTTTCCGTTTGGATAGCACACCGGTGGAGTTTTTCCGAAATTGCCTTGTTTGAGTCATTTTCAATATTTCAATTCCTGCTTTTTTTTGCCTGGTTGCCGGCGTGGGGCAATGTGTCCCTTATGCAAACGGCCAGGGAAGATGAAAGGTCTCAAAAATCATTCCTATTTTCCAATCTATTCTTCGGATGGGTTTTAGTAACGGTTGTTTATTTTGTTTTCAGTTTGTTTTGGACGTCCTTATTACCCGGTATCGACCGGGCAGCTCACTGGATCACAGTCTATATCCTCATCCTTTTTTATTATTTTATTCAGGTCCATATTTATAAAAATTTTATTGAAGACCATCCGGGTATTCAATGGTTTTTGGCTGCCGTACTTTTTCTATCCTGGATCGTGTTGGGGTTTTATACCAGGGATTTTTATAGCTATATGCAGTATCAGGTGATTGCCAGCGCACTAATTTTGGTGGTATTAAAAAGGGGCAGGATTCAACCTTTAGTCATTCAATGGAAATTCTGGAAACAGGTCATGATTTACAGCGTATATTCTTTTACCGGGGGACTGGGACCTGCCCTGGCTGCTTATTTCGTGCAATTCCGGTTTGGCTTGGGCAATGAGCTCAATTGGTTTAGGTATGGAACCAGGGAGCTGCCCATCTTACCAACCTGGCTGGCAGGGTTTGCACAATCTCATTTAAAGGATAAACTGGATACTGAAGTTCAATTGTTTGCATTAAAACAGGGAGTAGCACGGCAAATCCATTTGGTATTTATTCCGCTGGTACTATTGATTGTTTTTTCGGAATTTGTTTTTTCCGTTTTGTTTGGACACGCATTTGTGGAAGCCTCCAAATTGATGAGTATCTTTTTATTGATCTACCTTCCGCGAATGATTTTTTCACAGGTTATACTTCAGTCGAGGCAACAGAGCCAGGTTTTATTGTTCACCGGAGTTATCGAATTGGTTTTTATGATTGCCGCAGCCTTGATCTGGGTGCCGGTTTACGGACTGGAAGCCTTAGTCTGGGTACTGGTTGTCGGGTCTGCGCTCGAAAAACTGATACATATCGGTTACTTATGGGTTAAATATAAAATGCCGGTATCACTTTTTTTACCGGTAAAATCATTTTTAGTTTTTATGATCGCTCTGCTTACTTCATTTGGAATAAAATCTATCCTGTGAAGATGACCCCATTGGATAGATTAAAACAAAACACATTTAAAAAACTGCTCCCCGAATATGGTAGCCGGGAATCCCGGGCACTGATCCGGGCCCTGGAAGAGGATTTACAAGCTCATCCGAAAACCACGATCGACGGTGATGACCTGATAATCTGGAATGAGGCAGTTCAACGATTATTGGACCATGAACCGGTGGCTTATATCACGGGTAAAGCATATTTTCTGCACCTGAAATTAAAAGTAGACCCAAGGGTATTGATTCCCAGACCGGAAACAGAAACCTTGGTCATCGAGGCTATTCAACAACTCAAACCAATTACCTGTCCCACCGTATTGGATATTGGTACCGGCAGTGGATGTATCGCGTTGGCTATCCGGTCTGCTTTTAGTGAATGCAGGGTGTACGGATTGGATATAGATCCCCTGGTTTTGAATGTTGCTAAGGAAAATGCGCAACACCAACAATTGGATGTGGAGTGGCTGCAAGCCGATATTCTGGAACAGAAGCTCTGGAAAAACCTGCCCGGTGAATTGGACATGATCATCAGTAACCCCCCTTATATTTTGGAAAGTGAAAAAAAATATATGTCTGTTTCAACCCTGAAATATGAGCCCCCGCTGGCTTTGTTTTCCGGCGATGATCCAGTCCGGTTTTATAAAGCCATTGCAGCTTTTGGAATTCTGCATTTAAAATCCGGAGGAAGAGTCATGGTGGAGATCAATGAATTTCTGGTAGAAGCAACGATGGCTGTATTGGCTTTACCTGGCTATACAAAACCTGAATTAATCCAGGACCTGAGCGGCAAAGACAGGATCATCTCGATGGTAAAATTATAAAACGTAGCGGCAAGGCGCGAAGTGACAGCGTCTTTCGGGACAGCCGCCGACCTGCAAATAAAAATTCAATTTTAAAAAAACGATCAAGAGATCGTGTTAGATCAATGGCATCGCGTCAGTGCAGGCGAATAAATTTTAGCACTCCTGTCCGAGGAAGCCTCATTTCAAATAAAATTATTTTAAGGTATCCCATAGCGGTTTCACCGGTGTGGTATGGTCCAGATTGATATTGGTATCTACTGAAGGTTTTATAGGTTTGAGGGGGATGGAAATGGAATCCAGCAGATACCGTCGGGAAAGTGATAAAAAGAAAGAATCGACGGCTACTTCTGCCTGTAACCTTACTTTGGATTGGCAGATCGAGTCCTGTTCCTGGCGATATGCTTCTAAACGGTCCTGGGTCAGTGTAAGTACCGATTTTGGGATACCTTCCTTCTGGCATGCAGTCAGGGTGATCAAGCAGATAATAAATAGTTTACCGGCTGCGTACATTGATCTGGGTGGTGTCTAATAGTTGACGGATTTCAACCAGTCGTTTTTGATAAATACTATCATAAGCAAGGCGGTACAGAGAGTCTGTCCGTTTTACACAGAGACTGTCCAGCAGAGGTTGTTCTTCATTGACCAGGCGCTGAAACATCGTATCACTCATAGCGACCCAGGTTTTTATGGTTCTGGGGTTGGTGGATTTGCAGGCAATCAACCCGATAAAAAAAATATAAAAAATAATGATCCCCCTTTTCATGAGGCTGGTAATTCTTGTGTTTTTTTCCTCAATTCGAAACTAGCTCCCAAATATACTTTTCGTACAAGAGGGTCTGCTGCCAGGGCCTCCGCAGTGCCTTCCCGCAATATACTGCCTTCAAAAATCAGGTATGCCCGGTCGGTAATGGACAAGGTTTCCTGTACGTTGTGATCGGTAATTAGGATACCGATATTCCTCAGTTTTAAACCTGCAACAATAGCCTGGATATCCTCCACGGCTATGGGGTCAATTCCGGCGAATGGTTCATCCAGTAAAATAAATTTTGGGTTTGTAGCAAGCGCACGGGCGATTTCTGTCCTTCGTCTTTCCCCCCCGGACAAAGAATCCCCGGCGTTTTTACGCACTTTATGAAGGCCAAATTCATCCAGCAGGGATTCAAGGCTTTCTTTTTGTTCTTGTTTTGATAAAGAAGTCATTTCAAGCACCGCGGAAATATTGTCTTCCACACTGAGCTTTCGGAATACGGATGGCTCCTGCGGAAGATAACCAATGCCCCGCCTTGCGCGGAGGTACATCGGAAAATCAGTGATGTCTTCGGTATCCAGGAATACTTTGCCGCTGTTGGGTTTAATGAATCCTACCACCATATAAAACGTAGTGGTCTTGCCTGCTCCGTTAGGCCCAAGTAAACCAACGATTTCTCCCTGGTGGACATTAACAGACACATCCTTCACCACCTCTCGTTGGCCATACCGTTTAAATAAATGTTCACTTCTGAGGAGTATTTTGTCGTCCATGCCGTTTATTTTATCCAGGTGATTTGTTCTCTAAGTTCCCAATTTGCCCTCACACTGATATTTTTTTTAAGTAAAATTTTCTCCGGTAAGTTCTTGGTAGTATAGTCCCCTCCGTTCCATCGTCCATTTCGGTTTTTGTCCTCCACGATTTCTAAGGTGTATGCAGAAGGATTTAGAAAGTTATAGGTTTTTTGAAACCCGGGTATACCTTCAATGGTGGAAGATACGATGTCCCGGTCGTCTTGTTTGAGGGTGATGATATACCGGTTCATTGAATCCAGATTGTCTATTTCGAGCATTAAAGTTCCTGCCGTCAACGAGTTTAATCCTTTTATTTTTAATTTCAGGGTATCCGTCCCCATGCCTTTGAAGTCCAGAATAGCCCCGGGAAGGAGGGTTAGGCTATAGGTTTGTTGTTCAGTACATCTGCATTCAAAGGTCACTATATGAAGGGTGTTGCTGGTATCCATTTTATACGTCGCGGGTTGTCGTGTCGTATCGTCTATAAATAGGATTTTGGAGGTATCTATCTGACCAACCGGATGGTTAAAAGTCAACTCAACAGGGAATCCTGGGGCAATTTCTATAGATGGACTTCGGGCTTGCAGGAGTTTAAAGGAGTCCACTGACGGCCGTCTGATTTTTGAAACCAATATCGTGTCCGCGGGCTTGCTGAGATAGTTGATTTCTAATGACCAGTCCCTAAGGCTATCCGGGGTGTAAAAAACCATCACGGTGTCTTTGAGGCTCATGGTAAATAGCTTGATCTGTGGGTTAGCCGCTTTGAGCACCAGGTCTTGGTGAGGGAAATTGGTCTGCAGTTTTACCAACCCGGCTGTCTCCGTATCGAAGCCCATTAACCTTGGTTTGACGAAAGAAGAATAATACCGGAGGAGGAGCGAAGTGCTGTCTTCACCGGGCCTGACCCTGCGATCGAGAAAGGCAATTTTTTCTTTGTCCTGATCATAGAGATAATTGGAATTGGCATCTTCAAGGGCGAAGATTTTATAGGTGGTGTCTTTGATATTTTCAATGATAAAATTTCCATTGGCATCGGAGCGGCTGAAATAAACCGGTCTTTGTTTGTAAACCAGGGAGTCCGCTTCGGATTCATATAACATGATCAATTGATCTTCTTTAAATTCCCCCGTGACGGCGTCCTGGAGTTTGCCGGCGATGTAAGCGGTATCGATGATGTCCCCGGTGCTGAAGACAAATCGCAGGTTTCGAACGGCATTATTCTCTGTGATGTCTTTGATGGCTTTGCCAAAATTGACGGTGTAGGTCGTATTGGCTTTAAGTACTTCGCGGGGATCAAATTTTAAAACAACGCCCTTTCCTTTCAATTCTATTTTTGGGGTATAGGTCAGTGGGGGGGAGGTCACTACTTGTTTGAAGGCATCTTCGATCTTTACCCATTCGTTGAATTTAATAATGATATCCTGTTCAGCGGTGACCGGGTTAAAATTCCGTTGCAGGTTTGGGGTGGATTCCACCGAGTCGATGACTGGTGGCGTGGTATCCCTGGACCCGCCTTCCGGATTTCCAATATTGGCACATTGGTATATTGCTGAGGAGGTTAAGAGGAAGACTATAAATTTCCTGGACAGGTTAGGCATTCGGCAGGTGCAAAGGTAAGGATGTTCGGTTGCTGAATTGCTGAATTGCTGAATTGTTGAATTGTTGAATTGTTGAATTGTTGAATTGTCAGGGCCGTCACCAATCGTTAACGGTTGACAATTTGACAATTTGACAATTCAACGATTAAGCCTAGTATTAAACCTCGGATGAAACTTATGTAAAGTCTCCCTGAGGTAATCCGTATCCAGATGAGTGTAGATTTCTGTGGTGGTTATCGATTCATGTCCCAGCATATCCTGAACGGCTTTGAGATCGGCGCCTCGCTCCACCAGGTGGGTGGCAAAGGAATGCCTGAAGGTATGTGGACTGACGGTTTTAAGGATACCGGCTTTGGCGGTGAGGTCTTTGATCAGTTGAAATACCATGATCCGGGATAGTTTTTTACCCCTGAGGTTAAGAAAGAGGATGTCTTCGTGCCCCGGGGCAATCTTTTTCATCCTTCTTCGGACGCCTTCCTGATAGAGGTGGATATGTTTAAGGGCGACTGTACCGATCGGTACTATCCTTTCTTTGTTATTTTTTCCAATCACTTTTAAAAAACCCAGGTCAGGATAAAGCATGGATATTCTGAGGGTTACGAGTTCACTTACCCTCAGCCCGCAGGCATAGAGGGTTTCCAGCATTGCCCGGTTGCGCACTCCGCTATCCGTGCTGAGATCGATGAGGTTGAGCAAAGTATTGATTTCATCCAAACTGAGTACATCGGGAAATTTTTTCAACAATCTGGGTCCTTCGAGCAATTCAGTCGGATCCTGGTCACAGAGGTCTTCCACCAGGAGGTATTTGTAAAAAGCCCTTACCCCTGAACGTACGCGGGCCTGTGATCGTTCGTCCATACCCTGTTGATCAAGATATTTGACAAATCCTTCGAGATGGGTGAGTGTGACTTTGATGGGTGAAATACCGGAATGGACTTCGTGGATATAGGTGGCCAGTTTTTCACTATCGCGGATATAAGCTTCCACGGAGTTGCCAGAGAGGCCACGTTCCATCCGGAGATAGGCCGAGAAACCTTTGATCGTTGAATTCCAGTCCATGAGACAAATATACATTATAAGTTAATTGTATATGTTGTAGTAGTGAATCCTTGAATCGCAGAGATGACTTTTACTAGATTCTTAAGGTAACCAGTCAAAATTTCGGTGTAAAAACTCCTTTTTTCCTATATTTGCGCCTCTTTTGACATTTTGGCGTGGTAGCTTCCCGATAAAGATTGGGTGTTGCACAAGTCCAATTTAAAAAATGGTCGTGGTATCCCAATCTTATCGGGACAGACA
>JAWXBI010000231.1:0-7271 GCA_034439915.1 Saprospiraceae bacterium
ACTGCAATTTATTGCGGTGGGGGGGTGCAACATACCCTACGGAGTAAACTCCATTACACATTACCCCTTGTATCGTGCACTGCAATTTATTGCGGTGGTTTAATTATGGTTTTGAACATCAAGGCAATTTTTACCTTAGCCCGGCAAGTCGGGGTATTGTACCTTTGTGAAACTAAAAGCAGAGATTCCTACTATCCAGGAATAGGTCTCCCTGCAGGTATTCATCCGATAACCGGGTCTGCTGTACCTCCTGGATAGATAAACGAAAGACAAAAATATTTCTATTACTCCACCACCTTATGAAAGTTGCATTTTATAGCTTACACAAATTTGAAAAAGATTTTTTTTTAAGAGCTGCCCATTCAAAACATGAATTGAAGTTTATCGACGCTCCGCTTTCGCGGGATACGGTTCAGTTAGCCACCGGATGCAGGGGAGCTTGCATTTTTGTGAATGACGATGGCTCCGCTTCTATTTTGCATGACTTAAAACAAATCGGGCTTGAATTTTTAGTCCTGCGTTCATCGGGTTTTAATCATGTTGATTTGAAAGCCGCCGCGAAATTGGGTATTCGTATCGCGCGGGTGCCGGAGTATTCCCCACATGCCATTGCAGAACATTCCCTGGCACTCATGCTCACCCTTAATAGAAAATTAATCCGTGCTCATCAACGGATCATGGATCTGAATTTTTCTTTGGATGGATTGGTTGGTTTTGATATGAATGGTAAGACCGTAGGCATTATCGGGACAGGAAAGATCGGAAGAGTGGCGGCTAAAATTTTAAATGGTTTTGGTTGCAGGATCCTGGCTTATGATGTGGTGGAAAATGAAGAATTAAAAAGGACCTGTTCGGTGACCTATACCGACCTGGAAACATTATACAAACAAGCCGATATCATCAGCCTCCATGTTCCGCTGTCGGAGAAAACGAAATATATGATTAATTCATCTGCTATTAAGTTGATGAAGTCTGGTGTTATGTTAATCAATACCAGCCGGGGCCTGTTGGTCAACACCAAAGATGTGATCGATGCTTTAAAAACCGGCCACATCGGATCTTTAGGACTGGATGTATACGAGGAAGAAGAAGGTTTGTTTTTTGAAGATCATTCGGACGATATCCTTCAGGACGATACGATAGCCCGCCTGTTAAGTTTCCGGAATGTACTCATCACCAGCCATCAGGCCTTCCTGACAGATACTGCTTTAATCAATATAGCCGACACTACCATACAGAATTTGGATTGTTTTGAAAACAAAGAGCCCTGTAAAAATGAAATTTTAATTTAAACCGCGATTATTTCACAGCCTGCCGGGCTAATAATTTCCAGAAACCATTTTCTTTGGTCCATATCTGAAGGACTTTAATATCTACAGCATTGGTTTTTCCATTGTCTACTACATTGCCGAGCATATGATGGCGCACCCAGGCTATATCCCCTTTTACGGTAACTTCCTGATCTTTTAAATCCAGCGACGTAAAGTCCACTTTTTTGCTGGCCAGGTTCTGGACAAAAACATCCCGGCTTTCCAACAATCCGCTGGAATGACCATAGGTGAGTTCATTACAAGTCAGATTTCGCAGGGTGAGTGAATCCGGAGCAAGCATAGCTTTCCTCAAAGCCATGACAGATAATTCAACGGCCTGGACATCATAATTTATGGAGCGAAGGTATTGCAGGTGCATAGGCAACTGGGTCATTGCCCTGGCTGATTCATCTTCGATCAGATGATATTTTACCCCAGTCTCACGGGCAGCTTTCATCACCTCAGCTATATTGACATCTCCTTGTCCCAGCACGACATTTCTTTCCTTGTCCTGACGACCATTTTGGTTATCAATGGACCCGATCATCCGGTCTTTAAGATGTGTCAGTGGAAACCGACCGGGATATTTTCTCAGTATAGCCGCCGGGTTTTGCCCTGGATTCCTGATCCAGAACACATCCATCTGAAAATTGACATAACGGGGATCGGTCTTTTCCATCATATAATCAAACATGGTTCCCGGCCCATCATAGGGACGGAATTCATAACCGTGTGGATGATAGACCAGGGAAATACCGGCATCTGCAAATTGTTTACCTGCTTTATTAAAAACAGCGACCCCTTTTTCCATATCGGCAAATGTAAAATCGTCTCCTTTATGAGGAATCCAATAACATACCGCGTATTCAGCTTGATAAAATTTCATGTTGTCGATGATCGTCTTGATGCTATCCGCAACTTCAAGCCTTTCAAAATTGACCCCGCTAGCTACTACATCAAAACCATGCTTGTCCAACAATTTTTTATAGTCTGTCCGGCTCATGGTGCGTGAACCTGCACCTTCAATATGACGGATACCCAATTCTTTGAGACGTATCAGTCCGGCCTCTACGTCTTCCTGCATGATATGCCTTGCGGTCCCCATGATGATTCCAATTTCCTGGGACTGAATGCCGGAAACAACGGCTAAAAAACAAGCCAAAGTGATGAATACTGATTTCATGTAATAAATTTTAAATGTACAATCTCAAATTTAAGTCTAAAAATCGGATTGGTATGGTTTAGCAACTTTCTCAAAACCTTACATTACCTATAACACGGTTTGGATAAAAAGAGGCAGGCTGGTTTCAGTATATTTCCAGAAAAGCATAATCCTGCGATTTCCATGTTATGACTTTAATCAGCCGGTCGGATGATTGTTGTTTTGGTTCCATACCATTTACCCTGCTAACTATGTAGTCGAAATAAACAAATCTACTATGGCAAAACAAACCAAATCAACCAAATACGTGTATTTTTTTGGTGGAAATCAGGCAGATGGCAATGAATCCATGAAAAATTTATTAGGTGGAAAAGGAGCCAATCTGGCTGAAATGGCCGGTCATCCTGCACTTCGTTTACCGGTGCCACCGGGTTTTACGATCACAACAGAGATATGCAACTATTTTTATCAGCATAAAAAGACGTATCCCAAAGAGTTACAAATCCAAGTAACTGCGGCCCTGTCGAAAATGGAAAAACTTTCCGGGAAGGTTTTTGGCGATCCGGATAATCCTATGCTCTTGTCCGTCAGATCCGGTGCACGAAGGTCTATGCCAGGCATGATGGAAACAGTATTGAACATCGGAATAAATGATAAAACGATTAAAGGCCTGATCAAACACAGCGGCAACGAAAGGTTTGCTTTAGATGCTTATAGAAGACTGATCATGATGTATGCCGATGTGGTGATGGAAAAGGGTAGCGGCATCGAGCCAAAAGGGGGAAAAGGAATTCGAAAAATGCTGGATGAACAATTAGAAGCGATAAAACATTCAGGAGGTCATAAAAGTGATACAGAACTAACGGTCGCCGAGTTGCAACAATTAATTAAGGAGTTCAAACGGACCATACTAAAAACACTGGGCAAAGCTTTTCCGGATGATCCAATGCAACAATTATGGGGAAGCATTGGTGCCGTATTCAGCAGTTGGAATGGAAAGCGCGCTGTGGAATACCGGAAAATCGAAAAGATCCCCGATGAATGGGGTACAGCAGTCAATATTCAGGCTATGGTATTTGGTAATATGGGATTGGACAGCTGCACTGGCGTGGCTTTCACCCGGAATCCCGGTTCAGGTGAAAATAAATTTTATGGTGAATACCTGGTCAATGCACAAGGTGAAGATGTAGTTGCCGGTATACGCACTCCTGCTCCTATTAATGCGTATTCAAAAAATGCACAAAGTCAAAACCTGGAGACCCTGGAAACGCTTATGCCTGGTTTATACCAAAAACTGCATGGTTACCAAAAACGGTTAGAAAAGCACTATAAGGATATGCAAGACATCGAGTTTACCATTGAAAAAGGTAAACTCTATATGTTGCAATGCAGGGTTGGTAAACGAAATGGAGTAGCTGCCGTGCGAATGGCCATCGAAATGCAGCAGGAGAGGCTGATCGACGGCAAAACCGCTGTGAAACGGGTTGCCCCAAATCAATTAGTGGAATTGTTATTGCCTATGCTGGACCCCAAAGCCGAGCTGATTAATCCTGTATTAGCAAAAGGACTTCCTGCCGGACCTGGCGGTGCCAAAGGCAGGGTGGTCTTCACCTCGCAGGATGCGGTGGACTGGGCCCACAAGGGGGAACCGGTGATATTGGTTAGAGAAGAAACCTCTCCTGAAGATGTAGACGGTATGCATAAATCCCAGGCGATCCTTACTATCAAGGGTGGAATGACCTCTCATGCTGCCTTAGTAGCCCGTGGTTGGGGAAAATGTTGTATTGTCGGTTGCGGTGATATAGAAATTCACCATGAGTCCAAATTACTCAAAACGAAAAATGGGACTGTAATAAACGAAGGGGATTGGATCAGCCTGAATGGAACAAAAGGTTTTGTGTATGGTGGAAGCCTGCCTTTGGTGGATATCGATCTGGATAAAAATATCTCGTATAACCAGTTTATGAAGTTGGTCAACAAAACCAAAACGATGGGTGTACGGGCCAATGCCGAAACTCCCCAGGATGCAGCCCAGGGATTAAAATTCGGAGCTGAGGGAATTGGTTTGTTCCGCACCGAACATATGTTTTATGGTTCAGGCAGTGAACAACCTTTGTTTTTATTAAGAAAAATGATTGTCAGTAAAACCACCGAAGAACGTAAATCCGCGCTGAAAGCATTGTTTAAGTATGTAAAAAAAGATATAAAAAATACCCTGCAAGTGATGGAAGGTCTCCCGGTTACTATCCGGTTGCTGGATCCTCCTTTACATGAATTTGTTCCCCACAATGCGGAAAAATTAAAAGAACTGAGCAGGGAATTGGGTATCAGCCTGGGTGTTTTGAGGAGGAGAGTGCTGTCTTTACACGAAAACAATCCTATGCTTGGACATCGGGGCGTCCGCCTGGGAATCAGTTATCCTGAAATTACTGAAATGCAGGTCAGGGCTATTTTTGAAGCGACAGCTGAAATGATCCATGCCGGTAAAAAAGCTTTTCCTGAAATTATGATACCCGTGACGGTAGCCGTGCAGGAATTGATCCATCAAAAGGTTATCGTTGACCGGGTGTATAAAGAAGTATGCGAAGCCAAAAAAATAAAAAAGATCCCTTATCTATATGGGACCATGATCGAAACGCCCAGGGCAGCGATCAAGGCTAAAAGAATGGCATTGGCTGCCGATTTTTTCAGTTTTGGTACCAACGATTTGACCCAAATGAGTTTTGGATTCAGCCGGGACGATATTGGCGGTTTTTTACCGGCTTACCTGGATCAGAAAATTTTAAATGAAGACCCATTTCAAACGATTGATCAGGATGGTGTGGGCAAATTAATCCGACTGGGTACCGAGGAGGGCCGTGAAACCAAACCCAGGTTGAAAGTCGGGATATGTGGGGAGCATGGTGGTGACCCGGAAAGTGTAAAATTTTGTCATCGGATTGGAATGAATTATGTGAGTTGTTCACCGTTCCGCGTCCCGATTGCAAGATTAGCTGCTGCTCACGCTGCTTTGGAAGATGAGCATTGAAACACCGCGGTTAATTGAATTTAATTATTAAAAATTTTTATTGCCCCATGGTCCAATTAAAAACAGATCTCACCCAAATTCCCGATCTGACCGGTCATAGTGCAGGTACAGGTCCTGTCAGAAAACAGAAACCCGAATACCACGATTTTCTGCCACCCTGTAACCATGCTTGTCCTGCCGGTGAAAACATTCAAGCCTGGTTGGGCTTAGTGCAAGCCGGCCGTTTTAAAGAGGCTTGGGAAAAACTCACCGAAGAAAATCCAATGCCAGCTATACACGGCAGAGTGTGTTATCATCCCTGCGAATCTTCGTGCAACCGCGCTGAAATGGATACCTCGGTGAGCATTCACGCCGTGGAACGATTTTTAGGGGACCTTGCAATTGAACAAAATTGGTCTTTCGTAAAACCAACCGCATCATCAGGCAAAAAAATTCTGATTATTGGTGCTGGCCCCAGTGGCTTGTCTGCCGCTTTTCATTTAGCCAGGCTGGGCCATGAAGTCACAGTATACGAGGCAGGTCCGGTTGCTGGTGGTATGATGAATTTTGGTATCCCTGCCTATCGGTTACCCAGAGTTATATTAAAATCCGAAATCAAAAAAATTGAAGACCTGGGTGTGCGCTTTAAATTAAATTATAAAGTGCAGGATGTATTGGCAGAAATGACTTCTGGTGGTTTTGATGCAGTGTTTATTGCGATAGGTGCACACATCGGTAAAAAGACGGAGATACCAGCCCGGGAAGCACCTAAAATACTGGATGCCGTGACTTTTTTAAAAGAGGTGGAAATGGGCCTCAAGCCACATCTGGGACGCAGGGTAGCCATTTACGGAGGGGGCAATACGGCCATGGATGCGGCCAGGATAGCTAAACGATTGGGTGTGCAGGACGCTTTGATTATTTATCGGAGGGACAAAGAACATATGCCCGCCCATGAATTTGAGGCGGATGAGGCATTGAGTGAAGGCGTAAAAATCCATTGGCTTCGCACCATTAAAAATTTTGAGGGTAATTCCATCACCGTAGAGCAGATGGATATCGTACAGGGTAAACCGGTACCAACAGGAATTTTTGAAACATTGGAAGCGGATTCGTTGATCCTGGCATTGGGACAGGATACGGAGACAGGATTTTTAAGGGGGGTACCCGGAATTAAACTGAATGAGGATGGCACCGTATTGGTGGATCACTACATGATGACCGGTTGCCCAGGGATTTTTGCCGGAGGGGATATGATACCCAGCGAACGATCGGTAACTATTGCTACAGGACACGGTAAAAAAGCTGCCCGTAATATTGATGCCTGGTTAAAAGCAAGTATATACCAGAAACCGCCAGGCAACCCTTTAGTAACTTTTGATCAGTTACAAGTCTGGTTCCGCACTCAGGCACCGGTAAGTCAACAACCACACCTTCACCCGGAAACGGCTAACAAAGGGTTTGATGAAATCGTAACTGGTTTGACCCATAAGGCAGCTCAGTATGAAGCCCAGCGATGCCTCTCCTGTGGCAATTGTTTTGAGTGCGATGGATGTTTTGGTGCTTGTCCGGAGGAAGCTATTATCAAATTGGGCCCGGGCAACCGGTATCAGTTTGATTATGATTTGTGCACAGGTTGCGGGATCTGTTTTGAACAATGTCCCTGCCACGCTATAGAAATGACCAGCGAATAATTGAAGACCATGGAAACAAATAATAATAATAATAATAATAATATCATTACTACCGACGGCAATGAAGCAGCGGCATATGTCGCATACCGGGTCAATGA
>JAWXBI010000232.1:0-14038 GCA_034439915.1 Saprospiraceae bacterium
TAACCCTTTAACCCTTTAACCCTTTAACCCTTTAACCCTTTAACCCTTTAACCCTTTAACCCTTTAACCCTTTAACCCTTTAACCCTTTAACCCTTTACCTTTACCTTAAACCCTTTACTCGTCATGCTGAATGTCTGAATTGTTGATCCGAATAATCGGATTGTGGAATTGTGAAACTGATAAATTGTTAATCACCCTCTCAACCTCAACCCGCCTTCCGTACCGGAATTCGGGCAGGTCTTCCCCGAGGTCTCGGGGCTCAACCTCAATCTCAACCCGCAATAGTATTCAGGTCGATTGGGAGTTTATACACCCGTTTTTTAAGCAGATTAAAGATAGCATTGCCCAAAGCCGGAGCAATGGGTGGCAGCCCGGGTTCTCCAACTCCTCCTGCTTTCTCTTCATTGTCTATGATATGAATTTCAACCTGGGGCATTTCAGACATACGCATGATCTGGTATTCGTGGTAATTCGTCTGATCGCATTTGCCCTGGGTAAAGGTGATGCCCCCATTAATGGCCGCTTGCAAGCCCATTGAAATATTTCCTTCCGTTTGAGCTTTGACATTATCCGGATTAACATATTGGCCACAATCAATAATCGAGGTCACTTTAACCACCTTAACCGCGTTGCCGGCTTTGGCCACTTCAATCATGGCGGCGCTCATGGTTTCAAACGAACGGAACATGGCAATACCCCGCGCATGATCAGCAGGTAAAGCAGGCGATGCCTGGATAAGCGCTTCCAGTTTTTCAATAATCTTCAGGTCTCGTTTTGAATTGTGCAATAATTGTTTACGTGCTTCCAAAGGTTCTACGCCGGCGAGATGGGCCATCTCGTCAATAAAACATTCCTGTCCCCAGGAAAGATTTGAAGCATACACGGATCTCCACCATAAGGTAGGTATTGGTGTTTTGACTCTGCTAAAGGATTCTGAATTGACCTCGAAATCGTATTTATGATTTTCCATGCTCATCTCTCCAGACAGCCAATTATCTGCCTGATAAGGTAATAATGCATTCCAGTGTTGTGCCTGAATTGATTCTCCGACAACATGATGACTCCAACCACTCAATCGATTCTTGTTGCCTATTACGCCTTTCATTTTACTAAGCATCGCGGGACGAAAAGGCCCTTGCATCATATCTTCTTCTCGTGGCCAGATGAGTTTTACAGGGGCTTTGACTTGCCGTGAAATATCAATGGCTTCCTTCATAAAGTTCATATATGCTTTGCGGCCAAATGAACCCCCTAACAATAGCGCATTGATTTTTATTTTTTCTTTTGGGATTTTTAGAAAATCAGCTGTTTCTTCCAAAGCGCCATCGGGCCCCTGGATGGGCGCCCAGACTTCTGCAGTGCCATCTTCTTTGACATGAGCCGTGGCATTGACAGGCTCAATGGCGGCATGAGAAAGGAAGGGAGTTTCATATATGGATTCTAATTTTTTATCAGAGGCTGCATAAAACGCTTCAAAATCACCCTTTTCTTCTGCGCGGATACCGGGTTTTGATGCTATCTCATAGGCATCTTTAAAGTATGTTGCAGTATCCAGCGTCTTAGTCATTTCACCATCATCCCATTTAATGATGATGAGTTTACTTGCTTTTAATGCAGACCAATAATTATCTGCGACCACAGCAATAGCTTCTGTTTTTCCACCCGGGAAATTGGATTCGGTTTTTATGATATGTTTAACTCCTTTAATAATCTTTGCGGCTCCATCATCATAACTGATTAATTTACCCTGGACACTGGGTGGGTGGATAGTCACGGCATACAACATACCCGGAACTACGACATCAATTCCAAATACTGCAGTCCCATTGGTTTTGGATGGGATGTCGCTGCGACGCTTGTATTTACCGAGTATTTTAAATTCTTTGGGCTCTTTTAATTTTGGGTTTTTAGGTACTTCCAGTTTGACGGCATCTTTTGCTAAAATCCCATAAGTCAGTTTTTTATCACTCCCTTTTAAATAAACCATGCCTTCGCTCGCATAACATTCATCCACCCTGACATTCCATTGTTTGGCAGCAGCCTCAATCAACATTTCCTTAGCAGCAGCTCCTGCTTGCCGAAGGCTGGTCCATAAACCACGAACCGTGCTACTACCACCAGAACCCTGGGAACCATATTTTGCCTGGCCATCGGAATGAATAATGTTGATTTGATCCATGCTCACTTCCAGTTCTTCTGCTAAAAGCGAAGTCACTGCCTGAATAGAGCCCTGACCCATATCGGGACGACTGTTGACCAAAGTGATGATTCCATTGGTATCGATCAGGACAAAAGGGTTGATTTCGGTACTTAATTCTGCCGGTAATAACCCGACCAGCGTTTTACCTGAAGCGGTTTCCCGGAAGCCGATCATCAGGCCTGCAGTTCCCAACAAACTTTGTTTGAGGAAATTTCTTCTTTCAGTGTTAGTAATCATTTTTGTTTGATATTATAAAGAGGAATGAAGAAATGGATGGATTAATGACTGCCCATAGTTTTTGTTTTCGATTGGTCGGCAGCCTTATGAATAGCCTTTCGGATCCGGTCATAGGTCCCGCATCGGCAAAGATTACCATTCATATACGTGTCGATCTGCGCATCACTGGGATCGGGATGTTCATTTAATAAAGCAACGGCTGACATGATCTGGCCACTCTGGCAATAACCACATTGAGGAACTTGTTCGGCTATCCAGGCATCCTGAACAGCATGTCTGAGTTGGGGAGTGCCTATGCCTTCTATAGTAGTAATTTTTTGTTTTTTCTTTACAGCGGATACAGGATATTGACAACTCCGCACCGGTGCGCCGTCTATATGGATGGTGCAAGCCCCGCACTGAGCCATGCCACAACCGTATTTCGTACCTTTAAGTCCTGCCAGGTCACGGATAACCCACAATAAAGGCATGTCTTCTTCAGCGTCTATTTTAAATCGCTGGTCGTTGATGGTAAGATTGAAAGTAGCCATAAGAAAAATTGAATTTCAAAAATAGTTTATATTTCTTGGTTTTCGAAATTGAGGCTATTAACAGATCCTTAAATATTTCCAACCCAAACTATGATTTCGTTTACCTTGATACGGTAGGTGTAGCAGAGATTTAGCACCCTGATTGAGTACAATTCGTATTTGATATTCACCCCGTGAGGGGGAGATAATAGAACAATACCCCGGTTACCTTGCCCTCTCAAATTCAACGCATGTATAAATTATTATAGGTACTCCCGCTTTCCATGCTACTCTTCCTGGATAGCTCAGTACAAGCTCAAACTGATTTGGGTACTATCCGGGCAAAACTGGTGGATGAAAAAAATGAACCACTGGCAGGTAGTTCTGTTTTTTTACACCGGATTAACGATTCAAGCCTGATAAAGTCGACCATGGTCAATGAACAGGGCCTAATCGAATTTGAATTTATAAAACCGGGGGATTATTTTTTGAAAATCACCGAACTTGGCAAAATCCCGTTTTCATCCGATCGCATATTGATCACACCGAATCAACTTAATGTCGAATTGCCGGTAATTCGATTGGAACTCAATACCGCTATAAACCTGAGCGAGGTGACAGTCAAAGCCGATAAACCGTTTATAGAAAGACAATTGGATAAAATGGTGGTGAATGTCGATAACCTGATTTCGGCAGCAGGAAGTTCTGCCTTTGAGGTTTTGGAGCTATCGCCCGGCGTGGTCATTGATCAAAATGATAATATCAGCCTGAAAGGTAAACCCGGTGTATTGGTGATGATTAATGGCAAGCTGTCGGGCATATCCGGCAGGGACCTGGCCAATTACCTCAGGGGGCTTCCTGCGAACACCATTCAAAAAATAGAACTGATCACCAACCCCTCTGCCCGATATGACGCTGCAGGTAATGCGGGCATCATCAATATCGTGATGAAAAAAGATCAACGCATTGGCACCAATGGTTCGCTGAACTTAAGCTACGGCCAGGGTATGTATGCTAAAACGGGTGAAGGAATAACCTTTAACCACCGCAACAAAAAAATCAACCTGTTTGGCAGTTATAATTTTGCTTATCGGAAAGCCTTCAGCCATCTTACGTTGTACAGAAAATTTTTAAAGCAGGGTGCCTTGGATGGTGTTTATGATCAGGATAATTACATCACATTTCCTTTTAAAAATCATATCGGGCGTACCGGAATCGAATATACGGTAAGCTCAAAAACCACCATAGGCGCCGTCTTAAGTGGAGTGAGCAACAGATTCAATACTTCCGGGGATACCCATACTGATGTACTGGATAAAAATGAGATCAAAAATTCATATCATTTTAATACCAACCGTTCTACTGATCAATGGTTTAATTATGCTGCCAATGCCAATTTGAAGCATACCTTCGATTCCACCGGAAAAGAAATTACCGTTGATCTGGACTATGCCCAATACGGGAACAATACCGATCAGCATTTCAGGACGGAATTCTTCAATCTGGATGGGAGTGTAGGCCTGCCTGCCTATATCTTGCTTGGTGATGTCCGGGGGCGTTTAAATATCAAATCCGCAAAAGCCGATTATAGACATCCATTAAAAAACAAAGCAACGTTAGAAGCCGGGTGGAAGAGCAGCCTGGTGACAGCAGACAATGATTTAAAATACTACGATGGGAGCAACGGGTCAGTGGTGCTGGACCCCAACCAAAGCAATCATTTTTTGTACCAGGAAAATATTAATGCAGCCTATCTTAATTTTTCAAATTCATTTAAAAAAGTCAATTTCCAGATTGGGTTTAGGGCTGAACAGACGAATACCGAAGGAAATCAACTGACCACTCAACAAAAATTTGACAGCAGTTATATCAACTTGTTTCCGAGTGCAGTCATAAATTTCAAAGCATCCGGGAAACAGGAGTGGAGTCTGTCCGTGAGTCGCAGGCTGGACCGACCAAGTTATCGCCAACTCAACCCATTCAAGTTTTTCATTAACAACAGCACGTATTCTGAAGGCAATCCATTTCTCAGACCCCAGTATACTTATGCTTATGAGTTGGGACATACCTTTAATCAGAAAATTATCACGACCCTGTCGTATAGTTTGACCAAAGCAAATATTACCGAGGTCATTTTTCCAGCACCTGATCTGGAAAAAATAACTATTCAAACCAATCGCAATCTTGCCCATTTTGAATTTTGGGGCTTAAATATTTCCGCACCGGCATCCCTGGCGAAATGGTGGAACAGCGTGAATAACATCAATATATATTATGGAGTTTATACCGGAAGTCTGGCCAATACAAACCTCAACAATGGAAAACTCAATTTTAATCTGTCTTCCAACAATAGTCTCACCATCAATGATCATGGGTGGACTGCCGAAATCAACGGAGTTTACCGTGCACCGGAAAATTATGGTTTTATGCAGGTACGGTCAAATGGAGGTCTGTCTGCCGGTGTCCAGAAAACCATTTTAAAAAATCAAGGTACCCTCCGGTTAAATGTTTCAGATCTTTTTTATACGCAGGGAGCCCGCGCAGTCACTACTTTCAGGGATTATGAAGAAACCTTCAGCGTAGTGAGGGAAACCCGGATGGCAACCCTTGCATTTACTTATCGGTTTGGAAACACTAAAGTACCTGGAGCGAGGTGCAGGAACGGGGGGGCTGAAGAAGAAAAACAACGGGCAGGCAATGGATAATTATACAACAGGGTATTATTTATCGAAAGCCGGAACGATTATTTAATCACCAGATTTTTATCCGATCCTTTTCTTCCTTCCACATTGAATTGTTTTCTACTACACCGAATGCTTTGTAAAATGGCGTAAAATTGGTCAGGGGTCCAATTACCCTGAATTCTGCAGGAGAATGTACATCTGTCATCACCAGTTGTCGCATCAACTCATCCTTCATCTTTAACCTCCAAATGGTGGCAAAAGACATAAAGAATCGCTGATCCGGGCTTAGATTATCAATTTTTTGATCGGACTGTCCCTGAGCAGTTAATTTGAATGCATCATAAGCAATAGCCAGCCCACCGATATCGGCAATATTTTCACCCAGGGTCAGCTCTCCATTCAGGGTCAGTGAATCGATCGGATTATATTTAGAATATTGACCGACTACTTTATCGGCCAGGGATTTAAATTTATCTGCATCGGCACCAGACCACCATTCTTTAAGATTGCCGTCTTTGTCATACTGTCGACCCTGATCATCAAAGCCATGGGTGAGTTCATGACCAATGACCATACCGATGCCTCCGTAATTAATAGCATCATCTGCATTGGGATTAAAAAATGGTGGTTGTAAGATTCCGGCAGGAAAAATAATTTCATTGGTGGTGGGACTATAACCTGCATTGACAGTAGGCGGTGAAAACGGCCATTCGGATTTATCTACCGGTTGATCGACTTTGGCCACGGTACGCAGGTATTCATAACGACTGGTATTGATCCGGTTTTGAAAATAATTGTCCTTAAGGATCACCAGCGAGTCGTATTTGAGCCATTTATCGGGATAACCTATTTTGCGGGTGATGGCTGCCAGTTTTTCCAGGGCTTTGGTTTTGGTGGAATCACTCATCCAATCCAACTCGTTGATTCTTTTTGCATAGGCTTTGTGCAGGTTACTGATCATTTCCGTCATTCGGTCTTTGGCCCTCGTATCAAAATTCTCGTTTACATAAAGCTGGCCGGCTAAATCGCCGATCCGACTATCTACTACATTGACGGCATATTTCCAACGCGGTGTAGGCTCTTCCTGGCCAGAAAGAGTTTTACTGTAAAATTCAAATCCCGCATCGGCAAAAGCTCGCGACAAGGAATTATATGAATTGGTTATGGTGAATGCCTTGAGGTAGGTCTTCCATTGTGCAATCGGTACCGACCAGGCTACCTTATCCAGGGTGGTAAAATATTTTGGTTGGCCAATCAACAGCGAATCGGTATTTAACTGCATTTCTTTTTTAATTGAAGGCCAGTCCAGGTGAGGGGTCATTATAGATAATTGAGCAGCCCCATATTTATTATAGTTTTTCTGTGGGTCACGGAGTTCTACATTGGTAAAATGCCCTTCAGCCAATTTGGTCTCCAGATTCAGTACCACCGTTGCCTGAATAGAAGCTATCGTTGAATCGGCTCCGATCAGGGAGAATATTTTCTTCAAATAATCCGAATAGGCATTGCGAATAGCCCGGGTAGCCTCGTCTGTCCGGAAATAATAATCCCGGTCCGGCAGTCCAAGTCCTCCCTGAAAAAACTGTGCTATGTTTTTTGAAGAATTTTTATCATCCGGATTGACAGTAAAGCCAAACAAGAGGCTATTCCCATTTACTTGTTCCGAGGCTACCCATTTTATTAACTCGCCCGGACTTTCCAATGCATTTATTTTTTCAAACAGCGGTACCAGCGGAGTAAAACCTTTGCTTTCGATGGTAAGGGTATCGATAATGGATGCAAATAAATCACCGACCTGTTGCTCCAGGCTCCCTACCGGCGCGTTTGTGACTGCCCTGGCTGCCTCACATACCTTCAGGAGGGCTTCTTCACTTTTTGTTTGGAGATCAAAAAAGGCTCCTGCACCTACCTCGGTGGCCGGTATTTTGGTATTTTGATTCCAGAGATGGTTGATGTGTTTGAAGAAGTTGTCACCCGCTGCAATAGTGGTATCAATGTTTTTCAGGTCGAGATGGGTTGCCGCGGTTTCCTTTGGAGTTGCCTGTTTGCAGCATTGAAATAGAAGGACAGTTCCGCTGATGAGCAGAGCGAACTTAAAGATTGACATGATCAATTGGGTTAAAAAAAAGTTTTAGTTAAAGCATTAATTATTAGTAGCTGCGTCCAGGGGTTTGGATTGGATCCATTTAATCATCACCTCAGCCCCCAGCTGCAGGTAATGGTCTCTTTTATAATAATTCGTCAGCCTGTTGTTACGGTCGATTCTGCTTTTCTCAACAGTTTCACCTTCAAGGATACCATAAATGTCCAGGTCCTCGCTGACACGCATCAGGGTCCGGTTGAACGCCGATTTTTCACGGATGGATTTAACCTGTGACCGGTAAGCCTCTTCGGAAATAATTTTAGGCTCATCATTTTGAGCGGCAAGCCACCTGGAATTTTCTTCAAATTTCCGGAAAGACTGAGCGGTATCCAGCTGGCCAAGATATGTTTTCAGATAGGCAATATCCGGTGTATGGGATGTCCAGGTATTGTATTGCAGTTTTCCCAATTGGTCCCAGGGTAAGGCTGTCGGTTGATCTTTTTCTTTAACCTTATAATTTTCATAATATCCGTTGAGTTTGAGATCGGGTTCGACCCCTTTTAGTTGCACTGACTCTCCGTTGACCCGATAATATTTTTGCATCGTGATATGCACACTGCCCAAATCAAACGTGCTGGTCTGATTAGTATTGAGGTTGTAAGGCCTTTGAACGGATCCTTTGCCATACGTGCCAGAACCGATGATCAGTCCTCTTTTATAATCCTGGATCGCTGCGGCAAAAATTTCCGATGCTGAAGCGCTGAATTCATTGACCAAAACACTCAGTGGGCCATCATAAACTATTTTGTTGTCGCGGTCCATATACACTCCCGGTTTTCCAGACCTGCCTTTGACCTGCACCACCGGTCCCTGGGATATGAACAATCCAACCATATTGACTACCTCCTGCAAACTACCGCCTCCGTTGCCCCGAAGGTCCATAATAATGCCATCGACCTGATTGGCTTTGAGGCGTTCCAGTTCTTTTGCAACATCATCGGCACAACTTCTGCCATTATCATCTCCAAAGTTGGTATAAAACTTAGGCAGGTTGATGATGCCTATCTTCTTATTCTTAATGTTGAGGATATTGCTTCTGGCAAAGGTTTCTTCAATTTTAAGTTCTTCCCGGACGAGGTTGATCACTTTGATGGTACCGTCCATTTTTTTCATGGTCAGGGAGACCACTGATTTATTAGCGCCCCGGATCAATTTTACCCCATCGGGTATACTAAACCCGGCTATATCTACCGGTTTATCTTCTCCCTGAGCTACTTTGAGGATGATATCACCTGTTTCAACCTCACCTGATCTCCAGGCAGGTCCACCCACAGAGACCGAGGCTATTCTCAGGTAACCGTTTTCTTCTCCGATCTGAGCCCCGATGCCATAAAATTTACCGGAAATACTTTCATCCCAGCTCCTTTTTTCCACCGGTAAAAAATAATCAGTATGGGGGTCCATGATGTTCACAATACTGTTGAGGTAGAGGCTAAAAAATTCATCATCGCTGTTTTGGGTGTTATATTGATCCAGGATTTTTTTGATTACGGATTGTGTGAGTTTCCTGGCTTCTGCTTCCAGCTCGGCATCGGTCCTGGATTTGATAGAATCTATTTTCGAAGCTTCCCGGTTATCTTTAAAGTCTACATATTTTTCAAGAACGAGGTATTTTATTTTATTAGACCATACCCTGGACCGATCCTGAAGGGTGCCAGGATAATCTTTTTCAACGGGGAGATATACTTCCTTAGTACCGGATTGAAACGAAAAAGGCGATTTAAACCAGACTGGGTATTCTGCTTGTAGTTCACCAATCCTGATCTTGTATTTTGCCATTACTTCATAAAAAAATGCAACGGATTCGCCGTTCAATTCGTCATCCAGCAGGAGTTTATATTTACTGAAAGAAGCGATATCGGATTGGATGAAAATATTTTTTTCACTGTCCATTCTTTTTAAAAATTCATCATAGATCTGGAGGGAAAGTTTGTCGTCATAATTCTTAGGGCTGTAGTGACCGCCCTGAATTGCACGGGCCAGGGCGTGAAGGGTTTGATCGTATTTGTCACCAGGGGCATCCAATACCCGTAAACCCAATAAAAGAAATAAGGTATTGAAACAAAAAAATACCGCCAGGGTTTTTTTCCAGATTGGTTTAGTCATGTAACTATTGATTAGATGAAAATGAATGTATGCAAATTTACTGGAAACTAAAGACAAACAAATCCCCTTTTTCGGGGGAGGTTAAGCAGGCCATTCCGTTGGAAATTTTCCTTGCCCGCAATCTGAATACCCTTATGAGGTTAAATAAAAGAAATGGGACAGTGAATGAAACCGCCCCATTAAAGAACACTCTACTTTTATAATATTTTATGCAAGAGGTTGAAGGTTGAAGGTTGAAGGTTAAAGGTTAATGATTCAAAAATATTAGCAATACGTGGATAAAGATTCACCCGGAAAGGGGGATTTTTGATTGATCCGATGCGTCGGATCAATCAAATCAGTTTATCCTGACGAGCTATCCGGATCGCATCTTCCTTGGAATTGACATCCAGTTTGCTATAGATATTTTTGATATGGGTTTTGACAGTTTCCTTGTCAATAAACAAGTCAGCGGCAATGCGGGTTCTGCTCTTACCTTCTGCGATCCCTTCCAGGATCTGGGTTTCCCTTTTAGTTAGCGGGGTATCCTGATTTTTTCTAAACGATTGAATCACCAGTTTGGCCACACTGGCGCTGAGGGAACCGCCGCCGTGCATGACTTCTTTGATCGCTTCTATGATTTTGGAGGATGGGGTGTTTTTGGTGAGATAACCCGCAGCGCCTGAACGCAGGGCCTTAAATATGTTTTGTTCGTTTTCGTATACCGTTAGAATCAGGATATGGGCCGGAGGGTATTTTTTTTTGATTTTAGTGATCGCTTCTAATCCATTAAGGCCGGGCAATTCAATATCAAGTAAAATAACATCGGGATAATCACCGGTGAGTTGGGGTTCTGCTTCTTCGTAACTCGCATAACTACTCACCATTTTGAGTCCGTCAGAAAGATTGATCAGATAGGTGAATCCTTCGCGGATAGTTTGGTCGTCTTCAATGATGATAACCCGGATATCCATGGTCTTTAGAGTAGTTAGTATGACAAAGTTCCCCTTAATATACCGGATTATTATCCCTCGGAACGGGGGATTTTGATTTTAATTTGGATTACCGTGCCCTGGGGCTGATTTGGACTGATGTGCAGATGGCCACCAATACGCGATATTCTTTTTTGCATATTGTCCAGGCCATACCCTTTTTTAAGGCTCATTTGTCCGGGAATTCCCTGTCCGTTATCCTTGATCCAAACCGTCAAATTCCATCCATCGTGCAGGGAGGAAGGGCTGAGATCAAATTCGATGGAAGCTTGTGAAGCATGGGCATGTTTTAAAATATTATTGAATGCCTCTTTGGTGATCATTATGATATTGCGGCTGTATTCAAAAGGAGGTTTGACCTCTTTAAAATCCGGGTCTGTATCGATATACCTGAAATGCACCTGGGTATCCTGAAACAACTCCATCCCGAAATTATAAACCCGGTTGACTAACTCATACAGGGTATTGTTGTTGGGTGCCAGTGCCCAGATAATGTCTTTGGTCCCTACATATAAGCCCTGGATATTTTCCCGGATTTGTGCCATGAGTTTATTTTGTTCCACATTACCTTCCAGTTTGGTTTGAAGGATATCCGTGAGGAGGGAAAGACGGGTGATTTTATTGCCCAGGTCGTCGTGTAAATCTTCTGAAGTCCTTTGCTGGATCTTGATTTGTTCCTGCAATCGGGTTTCTTTTAATAAAGCCTGTTGACGTGTCCGGATGATCATCCGGATTTTCTGTATGACTGCACCAGCCAGCAATAAGATCAGTATTCCAATGAGCCTGAACCAACCGGTTTGATAAAATGGCGGATTGATTTTGAATTCGTAAGTCAGTTCATTGGAATAAACCGGGGGATCGGTATCCAGTATTGCGCGGGCTTTGAAGGTGTACTTTCCCGGTGGCAAATTAGGATAGATTGCCCAGGGCACCGGATTGGGTGCAGAATAAAGGGTATCAGTACCCGACAGAAAATATTGGTATTTCATTTTTTCAGGGGCACTGAGGTGTATAGCCTGGAGCGAAAAGGTCAGGTGGTTTTGTTTATGGCTGAGCAACAATGATTTGGGGATCGTGGACCAGGCGATCAGGGTATCCGGGCCAAAGGCGGAATCCACAGCCTGCGATGATACCTGTACGGACTTAAGAAATAGGCGGGGAGGTTCCAGAGCCTGGGTAGGCCGGGGCTCATAGATATAAATGCCTTTAGTCGTTCCCACCCAGATACGACCGGATGAATCCTGCAGCAGGGCGTTTTGGTTACATTCGGGACCTAATTTTTGATTGGCTGATTTTAACGGTCGGACATTAAACGTATTATTGGTCGCATTAAAGGTAATTTTATTGAGCCCGTTGACCGTGCTGGCATATAGAACATCACCGACCGGAAGTATACTAAAAGTCATATTGGAAGACAATCCGTTTTTTTCATTACAACCAAAGGTTTTTCCATTCGAGGTATCCCACAAAACCAATCCATTTTCTGAGGTGCCTAAAACCAGATATTTCCCCCATTTGCGCATGGAGCTGATCAGCAGACCCTTGATTATGGGTAATTCAATCGGAGAATATTGGAGTTTACGGTTGATTCCATACATTCCATTGGAGGTGCCGATTATCATACTGTCAGGCAAGTATTCGATCACGGAAAAGCAGGCTACATTCAATCCGGGCACCAGCATTGGTTTTCCATCTTCAATTTTAGCTAGGCCTGCAGGACTGGTAAGCCAAATGGTATTTTTAGAATCTTCATAAATACTGGTATAACTGCGTGGGAATTTTAGGATATCGTTGCCAATACGTTCAAATTTTTTGTTTTTATACCGCCACAATCCTTCGCCGAGGGTTCCAATCCATACCGTTTGACTTTTATCGATGAATAAACAATTTATTTTATTGCCCTGGGTCGTAGTAGTGGGTATATGGTGATGAATGATTTTGCCCTTATCGATTACCGAGAGACCGTTTTCAAGGGAACCGGCCCAGATGGTTTCCGAAGTATCTTTTACCAGGGCCATGATGATGTTTCCGCTTAAACCACTGCCCCTGTCATAGATCCTGAACGTCTGATCGTGAAACTTAAAAATCCCATTCCCATCGGATGCAAACCACAAATTGTCTTCAACATCCCGGTAAATATCCATAATGCCATTGTCAGTAAGTCCCTGAAGCTGACCAATATACTCTGGCTTTAGGCCGGGTACAATTTTATAGGCCCCTTTTATGGTGCCGACATACAAGGTTCCCTGACGGTCGATCTCCATACAAATAGGGGAAGACGGAAAATCAGCATCAACCCGTTCCATCAGGTTCTCTGAAATAAAGTGAAGCCCGTATTCTCCCAGCCCATACATCCCTTGTTTGGAAGCACTCCATACTAATTGCCGGAAAACCATATTGGTATCCTGTCCTTGCAATGTATATACGGGCATCCATTGACCATCAGATAACCGAAAGATTCCTTTTTTAAAAAATGAAGCATAGAGTATCGATGAATCTGTGGTGATGGCAGTAATCATTTGAGTCGTGTCAGTAAACTGCTCCAGGGTAGTCGTTTTTTCGTTTAATTTAAACAAACGCCAACCGTTCAGGAGAGCATATATACTGCCATCTCCGGTTTGAATGATTTCTTTGATGTTTTTCCTTGTGGCCCGGGTGGTTATTTCATGAATTTTAAAACGCCTGCCATTATAAGATTGTAATCCTGCTTCCGATCCGATCCAAATGGTGTTGGCGCGATCGACAAATACGGTGCTGGTCAGGGAATGTACCAACCCATTTCCATAATTAAAATTGGAAAACTCTTTACCATCAAAACGACTAATCCCTCCCAGAGTGCTTATCCAAAGCATACCATACTGATCCTGAACGATTTGGTTGACCTGGGACTGGACCAGACCCTCTTCTATACTATAATTGACAAAGTCATATTTTTGTGCCCAGCTTACTCCGGTTATCAACATGGAACAAGCCAAAACAACAAATATCCTTATTCTGGAAAGGGTAATTCGAATCATTCCGGATAGGACAGGGGTTAAAATTTTACGTAGGGTCAGTCCTTTATGCAAAATTGTCCAATTTATTCCGGATTTGATCCCCCGGAATGGGTGAAATTTGAACCAAATTCAAATAATGTTCATCCGGGAGGTCTGCAACTCAAGAAAACGAATAGCGATAAAATAGTCAA
>JAWXBI010000233.1:0-6781 GCA_034439915.1 Saprospiraceae bacterium
GCTGATTGCTGATTGCTGACTACTATTAATGCCTTTCTTCCCGGATCATGATTTTCATAACCCCGCCTTTTCCATTGACTGCGCCCATTTCTTTCATTTTTTCTTTCTTGATTTTCTCAAATTCTTCCACTCCGACCGGTTTGCCTTTATCGGGTTTTGACAATTCTTCGGGCAAAAGATCGCGGTATATTATTCTTTCAGCTGTTATTACTCTGGAGCCCTCATCTATATCCAGGGAAAGGATCATGCCGGGCAATCCATTGTATCCATTGGGTCCGCCGCCAATGGGTAATTGAGTAGTAAACCAGGCTACTACATTTTGGGCAGTATCTTGTAATACGGCTTTTTGGCAAACCATATCCAGCAGGGTTTTTTGCTCGCCCGTAATTTTCCAAAGACATTTCTTTATATCCCCAGTCACCAAAAATTGTTTACCGAAAAATTCCAGAGAATGTATCATGGATTTAGATTTAAGGTCGGTATACAAACTGCTTTCAGGAGTCTTCATGACAAATTTCATTTCATTGCCATCATTTTCGTTGGTGACTTCCAGGTCTTCATTGCCGGGTTTTTCTTTGTATATGGCTTCCTGGCCCTTAAAGAGCAATACTTTTTTAATATTGTGGGTCTGTGGTATTTTCTTCATCATTTCTTTGTCTTGTTCCGGTATGTCAATCTGAAGTTTGACGGCTTCTATAAAATCGATTTGGCCGGATTTTTGTCCAAAAAGATCTATGCAGGACAACAGAATAAAAATGGCGATTGTATTTTTCATATGGAATCTGATTTAAGTTTTATGAAAACAAAAATATCCTTATGGGTTATGAAACCAGGTTAACCAAGGTGGAAGCAAGGTTAATTATGGTTAATGGGCCCGGATTCACGCTTAATCCGGTCTAAATTTGTCGCATAATGAAGTTGAGCCAAAAAGCTTTAATTCCTTTGTTGTGGGCCAGTATGATATTGCTGGTGGCCTTCCTCGCCATTTATCTTCGCAAAAGTTATAATACTGAAAAAGAAAACCTGAAGAAAGAAGTCGGCTACTTGTTTATCAATGCGGTAAAAAACATTGAAGGCAGTTTGTTGAACCAATTGATTTTTAAAGCAGATAGTTTTAATACCCGGTTGATCCCGCCCCGGATGCTGCAGGGTAAAGATTCTGTCCGGATGATGACATTTGTTCAGCGGGAAGAAACCCATATTAAAGGTGAAGCCGAAGCGCGAATGAAAATATCGGTGGAAAAAGAAAATCAGTTTTTGCTCAATGAAACGGAAGGGATGATTTCAATGATCATACAGATGGATAAAGAAAGCATTTCGGGTGATTCCAGTGTTCATCGCTGGACGGCCTTCCATCCTTCCCCGGATAAACTGGCCCAGGGACTCAAAGAAAAGTTTGATATTAATTTACAAAAAGCCGGATTGGACGTGCATTATAGCCTGGAACAAACAAGGGATTCCCTGCAAAACAGCACTAAAGAGGCCGACATAGCAGGCGCTTATCTCGATATTGCTTCCGGTGATAAATATGAAGTCAAACTCAAACAATACCAATGGCTGTTGTTTAAAAAAATGGCCCCGGAGATTATCCTGGTCGGTTTATTGTTTGTCTGCCTGGGCCTGGCTTTTTACAGCATGGCAAAAAATATAGAGCGGGAAAAACAGTTGATGGAGGCTAAAAGTGATTTTATTCAAAATATGACCCACGAACTCAAGACGCCTATATCTACGGTAAGTGTAGCCCTGGAAGCTCTCCAGGAATTTGATGGAACCGACGACCGTAAAAAAAGGGAAGAATACCTGGACATATCCAAAAATGAACTCAGTCGTTTGTCCTTATTGGTTGACCGCGTGCTTTCCGTTTCCGGTATGGACAAAGACCTGCCTCCGGCCCACAAAGAAAATATTGATCTCTCTGCCCTGCTCCTGCAAATTACAGACTCGCTTAAATTACAAACCGAGAAACAAAATATATCCATACAAGTGCATCAGGACGGGGGGCCTGTTTATTTGTTTGCAGACCGTCAATGGGTAGCGGGCATCATCTACAATTTGCTGGACAACGCCATCAAATACAGCCATAAGGAAGATCCGAAAATTGATGTCCACCTCTCTCAGGCCCAGCACCAGGTAGAATTAAAAATAAGTGACAACGGACCCGGTATCCACCGCGATCATCAAACCCGGATTTTTGAAAAATTTTACCGGGTCCCCCAGGGCAATGTACATACGGTCAAAGGACACGGCCTGGGCCTGGCTTATGTGATGAGGGTAGTAAAAGAGATGGGAGGACGGCTAAGCCTGGACAGCGAACCGGGCAGGGGATCTTCTTTTAATATCAGTCTCCCGGTTTAAACCGATAATTCTATGATTAAAGTTTTATATGTAGAAGATGAGGCCAACCTGGCTAAAATAGTGGCGGAAATGCTGGTCAACAGGAAATACGATGTCCGGTTGGTCCAGCGCGGAGACCAGGCTATTCCGGCATTCAACACTTTTAATCCCGACATCTGTATACTCGATGTCATGCTGCCTTTTGTGGATGGGTATGAGATTGGCAAACAAATACGGACGCTGAACCCTAAAATCCCGATTATTTATGTTACCGCCAAAAGTCAGACAGAAGATGCCCTCATGGGGTTTAGTGCGGGAGGCAATGATTATATCCGTAAACCATTTAGCGTGGAGGAGTTGATAGTACGAATGAATAACCTATTGACGCTGACCCAATCGATGCCTACAGTTTCTGAAAATACAACCGACGCCTACAACCCTCTTGCGATAGGTCAATATCATTTTTATCCTGGAAGACAGGAATTGATTTTTGGAGAAAAGACCAAACGGCTGTCTCACCGGGAAACAGAATTGCTGTCCGCTCTCGCGACTCAAAAACAAGAGACCGTCCTGCGCAAACAGATTTTGGACAAGATCTGGGGCAATGATTCTTTTTTTAATTCCCGCAACCTGGATGTCTATATTACAAAACTCCGGGACTATCTCAAGGAAGATGAAAAAATCCAGATCATCACGCTTAAAGGTGTCGGCTATCGTCTGGTGGATTAACTGAAAAACAAACGTAGTGGTAAATAGAGTTTGGGGTCCGTGTCGTCGCGGCGACTTTAGTCGCTGAATGACTTCAGTCATTGTATGGAAAAATCAATTATCAACAATATCCAGCGACTAAAGTCGCCGCGACGAGGGACCCCGACCCATTTAATTACCAAGCTATTGTTCAGCCATAGGAAAACGGGTTGCCTGCAGGGACATGAGTTGCTTTAATATCGGGCAGATTTTTTTTGATCCATTCCACCATATAGGCAGAACCAGCTTCTTCGCTGGGGATATGTCCCAGGATGATAAAAGAGATTTTCTGCCCTTTGGCCCTGGCATCCCGGATATATTCGGCCGTTTCCCATTCCTGGATTTCACCACAAATAGCCACATCTGGTTTTTTGGCCCCAATCAATTCAATTTGCCCCCTGCCTCCCGATGCACCTGGCATGAGTAAAACATCCTGACAAACCTGGTCGGGGTCACCAATAAATCTCAGGGTGTTGATATTGAGTTTTGATTTTAAATGTTTGATCAGAGCATTTAACTGAATTCCGGTATCCAGTTTGATTTTCCCCGACTCCGGATTAAATTTAGAGGACCAGCCTAAATCAGCCAGAACCCCCGACATCACTCCATCCGGTTGATGTCGGTGGATATAATCGTGGTTGCGCCAAATAGCGATATTGTGTTTTTTGAGTAGATCTGCCTTATACTTGTAAACTTCGTCGTTTTCCAGCCAGGTAGTTTCATCGAGGTGATTATAATAAGATGGTTCGTGGGCAATGATAAAATTGGATTTTAGGCCAATTGCTTTTTCAATAACCGGGATAGTGGCAAACATGGTCGTCACAATTCCACTGACTACCATGTCCCGGTTGCCGGACTTAAGGGTATCCACCGTGATCCTAAAAGGCGCCCCGGGGACCTCGGCGATAAACTTCTCCATTACCTGGCCCACCGTCCATGAAGCCAGACTTTTGTTTTCAAACACAGAGTAGGGTTGAACCAAATATCCACCCGTCAATACAGATCCCTGCATTAAAAATGTTCTCCGGGAGTCCCGGAGTAAACGATTTTCCTTGTTTTTCATGAAACTGCTGTTATAATTAACCCGGAATAAATATACTGCATTCCGGATAGGGCATATTTTCCAAAGAATATAATTGTAGGATCTGCGAATAAAACGGAAATTCATCATTTTAAATCCCTTAATTCATGGCATCAATAAGTCCGGATACCTTGTCTGTTTCTTTTTTTAATCAGAAACCTTTGGCCATTGCTCTGGGCTTTTCGGGTCTGAGTGTGTTGGTTCATTTAATTTTTGCAGGAAACTATGAATTGCACCGCGATGAATTTTTGTACATCGCTTTGGGGCGTCACCTGGATTGGGGATATGCTTCCGTACCACCATTAATTGGTTTTGTTTCCTGGCTGATCTCCAAATCCGGGTTACCGTTAGATTGGGGAATAAAATGTGTTGCGGCTCTGGCCGGAGGATTTACTTTGTTTGTAACCTTAAAGATTGTTTTCAATCTTGGAGGCAGGACCTGGGCACTGATGCTGGCTGGCGCTGCCTTTCTGTTTTCAATCGCATACAATCGAACAGCCTGGTTGTTTCAGCCGGTAGTTTTTGATGTGATGTTCTGGACTCTCACCTTGTATTATTTTATTGTATTGCTTCGGACACAGAACCCCAGGCATTGGATACCGTTGGGTTTATTTTGCGGGCTGGGTATGCTCAATAAATACACCATGCTATTTTTGATTACCGGTATGGTGTTTACCCTTTTGATCAATAAAAACAGGAAATTGATTTTTACCCAACCTTTTTTAATAGGAGGTTTGTTGAGTTTGTTTTTATTTTTTCCAAATCTGGTTTGGCAGATAGAGCATGATTTTCCGGTCATCCGCCATATGAAGCAGCTTAAAGTAAATCAACTCGATCATGGTAACTACAGCGATTTTATCCTCAATCAGTTTTTGATGAATCTGCATGCCCTGCTGTTATGGATTACCGGATTAATCGGTGGTTTAATTTTGATCAAAAAACCAAGCGCCACGCTATCCGGCTCTGAAAGGGCGCTTCTTGCTGTATCGATATTATTTTGTTTTACGGTGGGTTTGTTTTTGCTGGGAGGCGCCAAGGCTTATTATACTCTGGGTTTGTATCCGGCCCTGTTTGCTACCGGGGCTTTCATTATTGGTAATTATGCCCACTTATTGATAAAATGGACTGTATTGTTTCTAATGGTCGCACTTTCTTTGCCCTTGATGCCCCTGGGCTTGCCACTATTGAAACACGAACGTATGATAAGTTATTGCAAAAAAGTAGTTTCGATGGGCGGTCAAAATATAGTAAAATGGGAAGACGGGATGGTGCATGACCTTCCGCAGGATTATGCGGATATGACGGGGTGGAAAGAACTGACGGGTCTGGTAGAAAGCGCTTACCAGAGTTTGTCTCCGGAAGAAAAAAAGAGTGCATTGATTTATTGTGAAAATTATGGACAGGCCGGAGCCGTGTCGTATTACAGTAAACAGAGGATTCCCGAACCCGTGAGTTTTAGCGACAATTTTTTGTTATGGGCACCGGATTCAATTCAAATCCAAACCCTGATTTATGTGAATGATGAGATCGAAGAAATATCCACCCATTTTGAAGAAGTGGTTGAATTTGGCCGCCTGACCAATCCCTTTGCCCGGGAAACCGGCTTGCCTGTATATATTTGCCGAAAACCCATTGACTTCAATCCTTTTTATACCAACATCGTCAAGGCCCAAAAAGCTAACCGATTTTAAAAAATGGTTCTGTCATCAGGTAGTTACTTTCGCAATTAATTTATATTTTTATCTCGTTGTCATCTATAGAATAAGTCCGGAGCCTTTATAATTCTTTTTTCGCTGTGTGGCGATTTTTATATCGTATATAAGTAGCCTGCTTTAATTCAACTGGATATATTATTTAATTTCATTAAAAAATTACTTATGTCAAAATCTGTATTCATATTATTCTTGTTCTTTCTTGGATCTGCCTGCAAGACCGCTTATGTCCCCAATAGCATCAACGTGCCTTTGTTTGATGGCGAAGGACAAATGCGGTTGAGCGGCGATCTTAATGGGAATATCCAATTTGCCGCCAGCCCTGGTCGTCGATTTGGTATCATGGCCAATGCGATGTTTCGCAAAGATGGGGAGACCACCGATGCTGTGTATGGGAAAGGTAGTTTTTTTGAAGCGGGTTTTGGAGGATTCAGCAATTCTGCCGGCATGCTGAGGTGGGAAACTTATATTGGAGCCGGTCTGGGCCATACGGAGACTACTGACAATGGCAAAACTTTTGAAGCCAATGGTGCGCGGTTTTTCTTTCAACCCAGTATCGGAATACACCATGACATTTTTGAACTGGCTTTTACTCCGCGGTTGGTAGCCGGCAAATTCAAGAGCCCTAAAACCACCTATAGCACTCAGGAACTGATCGATAATAAATTAGCCGATATCGATGACCCGGTTTGGATGTTTGCCGAGCCTGCTTTCACCGGTCGCATTGGATATAAATGGATCAAACTCCAGATCCAGATCGGTAAATCGTTTAAATTAAATGACAAACCGCTTGCTTATGAGAGCAGTATGAATAGTGTGGGGATAATATTTGATTTCGGTAATCAATGATTTGGGGCTGAGAAAGGTTAAGGTTAAGGCTGAGAGGGACCGCCGCTTAACCTTAACC
>JAWXBI010000234.1:0-11474 GCA_034439915.1 Saprospiraceae bacterium
GGCCGATTGGCACATCCATTAAAAAAAGGATTAAGACCGCATTGAGATTTCCCAAAAGTAGGTTTTGCCGTCCGAGCCAATTGGCACATCCCTCGGCTAAATTCCAGATCTGAAATAAGCTAATATTTGAAGTCAATAATCAACCACATTTCATACAAAAATTACCTTAAAACAGTAACTTCACCCGTATAAAAAATTATCCATGTATCTCACTCGTCGAAACTTTATTAAATACAGTGGGCTTTCTCTTCCGTCGGTCAGCTTGTTGTCTACTGTTGAATATGGACCAAAGGATGAAGTCATCATTGGCCACAATGAATATAAGTATAAAGTCAAAGTCGGTTGGGGGACCCTGGATGCCGGCAAAAACCCGGTAAATGATTGCCATGAAATGGTTGAAGACAAACAAGGCCGGTTGCTGCTGCTGACCAACGAGACAAAAAACAATGTCCTGATTTACGACAAATCGGGAAAATTACTCGAAACCTGGGGTACTACATATCCCGGTGCACATGGATTTACGTTGTACAACGATGGTTTTGAAGAATCATTATTTATATGCGATACCTCCAGGCATCAGGTCATTAAAACTGACCTATCGGGTAATGTCAAAATGAAATTGGATTATCCGAAGGAAACCGGTATGTACGACTATCCTTCCCAATATTTGCCGACCGAATCGGCTGTCAATCCTATTAACGGTGATATTTATGTTGTAGATGGATATGGTTTAAATTATGTGATTCAATATTCATCCAAGGGAGAATATATACGGCACTGGGGTGGACAGGGCACGGAAAACAATCAATTCCGGTGTTGTCATGGTATCCTGGTCGATCAACGAAACAAAAACAAAGTTACCCTGATCATCACGTCACGGGTCGATAATTGCTGGAAAAAGTTTTCCCTCGATGGGCAGTATATTTCCACTATCGCATTACCGGGTTCTTTTATATGCCGCCCGGTGATTAAAGGAGATTTGTTGATGGGGGCTGTATTCCGTTCCACCTCCGAATCATATCCTAATTCCGGTTACATTCAGATTCTGAATAAGGCAGACCGAGTAGTGTCTACGCCCGGTGGCACTGCTCCGGAATACCTGCGCAATGTTTTACAGGAACAACGAAAACAAGATCCCTTTAAGGTGTTTATGCATCCCCATGATGTGTGTATGGATTCGGACAATAATATCTATGTACCTCAGTGGGCTTCGCAGAAAACGTATCCGGTCAAATTGGAAAGGGTTTAATCTATTATTATGGTTCGCAGGAATTTTCTTTCGCAATTGGCCACGGGTGCAGGAGTATGTATGATGCCCCGTACGGATAGTTTAAAGCTGTTTACTGCCTCCGGTTTTCGGATAGGGGCTTGTGATTGGTCTATTCAAAATACGTCCAATCTTGGAGCCATGGAGATGGCAGCTATGATTGGCCTGGATGGGGTGCAGGTCAGCCTGGGACTATTGGAAAATGATTTCCATCTGAGAAAACAGGAAGTCCGGCTGGCTTATCAACAATTGTCAAAAATATTTAAAGTCGGATTTACCGGGTTGGCCATCGGGGAACTCAATAATTATCCTCTAAAATCAGATCCCAGGGCCGATCAATGGGTAGCGGATAGCATTGATGTGGCCAAGGCATTAGGGGTCAACGTAATTCTACTGGCGTTTTTTTCCAAAGGGGATTTAAAAAGTGATCAGAAAGGCACTGAAGCAGTGATTTCCAAACTTAAAGTCATCTGTCCAAAGGCAGAAAAAGCAGGTATCACGCTGGGTATAGAAAGCTGGTTGAGCGCGGAAGAGCATATGTATATTATAGACCAGGTCGGCTCACCGCAACTGAAAGTGTATTACGATGTAGCCAATAGTGAAAAAATGGGTTATCCTATCTATGATGAAATTGTATGGCTGGGGCGCCAGAAGATGATCTGTGAATTTCATTTCAAAGAGAATGGATTTTTACTTGGAGAGGGCCGGGTGGATTTTAAAAAAGTACATGATTGTATTGAAAAAATTAATTACCGGGGTTGTATCCAAATAGAAGGGTCTGTCCCTGAAGGAAAAACAATGCTGGAGAGTTATAAACTGAATAATGTTTTTACCCGGTCAATTTTAGCCTGATCATTTTCCAGTCTTCGATTTTAAATATGAATAAATTAACCTTCGGTGTGATAACGGTGAATCTGATTGGAATAATCCTGCTGTCGTGTTTTTTCCAATTCAATTGCTCCAGATCGCCTGGCGAAAATTTTGAAAAGTTTGTTCCGGATTCAATAACGGTGCAATATCTGGGTAAGGACTCTATACCAATGTATCTCCCCGGGGACCTGAAAATAGAATTGTGGGCAGAAAGCCCGATGTTTTACAATCCTACCAATATGGATGTCGATCATCGTGGAAGGATCTGGATCACCGAAGCAGTTAATTACCGGGATTACAATGCCAAAAAAGACCAGAGAATGCACCATCCGGCGGGCGATCGGGTAATGATCCTGGAGGATACCAATTATGACGGCAGGGCTGATTTGTCGAAAGTATTTGTCCAGGACACTGATCTGGTTTCACCGTTGGGTATCGCCGTGATCGGCAACCAGGTAATCGTTTCGTGTTCCCCACGTATGATCATTTATACCGATACCACCGGTGATGATGTGGCGGATACCAAAGAAATAGTACTCGAAGGATTCGGGGGTCTGGATCACGATCATAGTTTACATAGTGTGGTTGGAGGCCCGGATGGCAATTGGTACTTCAATGTTGGCAATGCTGGTCCTCATATCGTCAGGGACAAGTCGGGTTGGGAATTAAGGTCAGGCAGCATGTATACGGGAGGATCTCCATACAACAAAGAAAACCAGGGTAGGATGAAAAGCGATGATGGGGAAGTTTGGACCGGGGGCCTGGCATTACGTATGAATAATAAAGGGGAAAAACTCAGCGTATACGCCCATAATTTTCGCAATTGTTATGAAATTGCCATGGATTCCTATGGCACCATGTGGCAGAATGACAATGACGATCAGATGATGGCTTGCCGTACGTCCTACGTCATGGAATACGGGAATGCGGGATATTTCAGCGAAGATGGTACCCGGAGTTGGCAGGGAGATAGGCGACCCGGTCAGGATATATTTACGGCACACTGGCATCAGGAGGATCCCGGGGTGATGCCTGCAGGGGACAATACCGGAGCGGGTTCACCGACGGGTATAGTAGTCAATGAAGGGGATGGACTGGGCAAAAAATACCGCGGTGTTTTGTGGAGTGCAGAGGCTGGTAAAAATGTAATCTATGGGTATAAACCCCAGCCGTATAAAGCTGGATACCTTTTTGAGAGACACAACCTGATCAGTTCGATCGGAAATGCCAATACCAATTACAAATGGAGTGAGGATACCCTCGATAAACGAATGTCGTTCAGGCCGAGCGATGTTTGTATTGGTGTGGATGGTGCACTTTATGTGGCGGACTGGTATGATCCTATAGTTGGCGGACATATGATGCGGGAACTCAAAGGGTATGGTAGGATTTATAAAATCAGTTCCAAATCTATAAAACCACTACAGCCGAAAATTGAATTTAATACCCTGGAAGGTTTGATTGAAGCCTTCAAGAGCCCTGCAGTCAATATCAGGTATCATGCTTTGGAAAGATTAAAAGATTCGGGGGAAATTATTATCCCCAGGATACTACCATTACTTAAGGACGATAATGAATATATCCGGATGAGGACTATCTGGCTGCTGGCACAGTCAGGTCAGGCCGGTATTCAAAAGACCGTTAAAATTTTAGAGGAAGGAAAACCTTCTGCCAGGGTAGTGGCATTCCGGGCATTGAAACATGCCGACCCGGAGCGTGTACTGGATTATTGCAGATCTGGATTAACTACAAATAATCATAGTCTGTACCGCGAAATTTTGATCGCCTTAAAGCCGGTTCCTTACAGCCAGTGCAGCATGTTACTCGATACTCTGATCAATCGATTCGATGGTGAGGATCCTTATTTCCTGGCAGCGTTTGCCTCAGCCTGCAAACACAAAGAAGATTCGGTGTACCTCGGATTACTTAAAAACCAATTGGATAATGGACCATGGAATAAAAAACAGGCTGGCCTGGTACATGCTTTACATCCTCTTTCGGCCGTAAGTGATATCATCTATCAAATAAATTCATCAGGTTCATCGGAGGTTTCCTTTGGCTTATTGAATACACTGGCTTTTATACGGGATACCCAGGCGGTGCATGCGATGTTTAACCTGAGTCAGTCTGAAGATTCTATCCTGGCACCCATGGCTTTATGGTGGTTAGGTTTCAGGCGTACCAATGATTGGCAGGATCTGGTGGATTTTAGCCAATACGATTCTTTAATCACCAGTCCCGAAGTAAGAAAAATGAATCACTGGATGGATGCGATTACCAAAACAAAAGGTAAGCACCAGCTAAAAATTGCCCTTGAGATGGCGGCAGATCCTGCAGGGGGCCTGGCCTTATTACAATTGTTGACGAATGATAAACTTGACCCGGCGATCCGCCGCCCGGTTCAGGATACCTTATTTAGCAACCCTAACCCTTTGGTGAGAGCTATGGCAGGTGATATGTTTTGGAGAAAAAACAAACAATACTCCATCGATGTCATTAAACGGATGGATATGAATAAAGATAGTGGCCTCGTCGTTTTTAATAAGGCTTGTATCAGTTGCCATCGCGTAGGACAGCGAGGGGGACTGGTCGGACCAGACCTGACAGATATTGGACAAAAGATGGATATGGCCACCTTACTGGATGCGATTGTAAATCCCGGAGCCGGCGTTGCTTTTGGTTTTGAGACGTATTCCATTGAGACCAAAGACGGAAAATCATTGAATGGTTTTTTATTGAATGAAGGCCCGGTAGTCCGGATCAAAGATATCCTGGGCCAGATTCATGAACTGCCTTCGACCTCAATCCGGAAAATGAAATTAAATACATCCAGCCTGATGCCGGCTCCTCAGACCCTGAATTTAAGGGATGTCGACATTGCACATGTAGTGGCTTACCTAAAAAACAAATAACTCATTGTTGTGTAAATTGCAGCGTAAAAGGTTCCTTATTGATAGACTCGTATTTTACCCAGGATTTTAAATATCGGTCCTTCTTCCGGGTCGCAAACCGCGTGGGGATTTGTGTCCATTGGTTATTAATAAAAGCCGATACCATGAAATGAAGATGAGGCAAAGCCCGGTAACCGGTTTTCCCACTATATCCGATCAGTTCCCCTGTTTTAACAGTATCTCCGGTTTCAATAAGGGCTCCTTCAAATTGCAGGTGACGATAAGCAGCCCGTGTACTGTCATCGTGTTCGATGATAATGAAATTGGCATCACCCCGGTATTTTTTATTCCATCCTCCCACATCCGAATCTTCTTTGGTACGCAATACCACACCGGAGCGGGCTGCCCGTATTTCGCTCCCGGGTTTCATTTTAAAATCGACGGCTGCCCGGTGTTTGTGAGTAAATCGGCTATAATACCCCTGAAACATCGTGGATTTGGTGCCTTCGGTGTAAGGAAGTTGATAGACCACGCTGGTATCCTCAGTCAGTTTTCCGGACTGATATTTTCTAGCGAGTTTCTGTATAGGGGTCCGGGGAGGATAACAGCTCAAGAGTAATATGGAAAACGCAGACAATTTAAATAACAGGAAAGGGAATTTTGGCAACACGGTTCTGGATTTATTGTTCTTGTTTGTTGGCTTCGGCTGGTTTTTTCTTAAAAGGGTTCCAGTTCTTTAGTTTGTCATTGATTTTTTCAATTTCTTCTTTGGATCTTTTTCCCAATATCGTATCCAGTTTGGACTGAAGGGCACTGTCGAGTAGCGCACCCGTTTTAGACCGGGTGATCGAGTCTAAAATCTTTTGGGCACGTTCGGTTACGGCAGCGCTTAGGGTGTCCAGAGAGGATTGTTTTAAGCTGTCCAGTTTTTCTTTCTGGTCGTTTATTTTCTCATTGATATCAGCCAATAAACTATCTTTTTTTGCTTCGATCTTCTCGATAGCCTCCTGCTTCATCGAATCTGCCTTTTGTTCCAGGGAAGACAGGATCTGTTTTTTCAAGCTTTCCTGTAAAGATAGGCCTGGGTCCAATATCCATTTAAACTGGACTATTGGATTGCGGATGGATCCCGTCAGATTCATATTGATAAAAACGGTGTCCAGGGTGCCCACGTCGAAGCCCCTGTTTTTTACTTCATTGCGCAGCCAGTTTAAGCCCGCATTGGTACTTAAACCGATTTTATATTTATCAAATTCAGCCCTTGGTATCTGCCACAAGATGTCATAATCCATGTTTTTATCCAGTTTGTGGGATCCACTGATGGTGATCGGGACATTCTGGTATTTTATTGTGAAGGGTTTGACCAACACACTTCCATTTACGATTTCAAACCAATTTCTTGATTTTTCCCATTTGATAAGATCCAGGAATGGCAATTGAATATATTTTGAGGCGCGCTCCAGGGGCTCGAATTTCTTTAATAACCCCGTTACGGTTTCTATAATACCAGCTGCACTAAGATCCTTCCAGACGGGCATTTGTTCTTTATCCAAACTGCCACTCATCACCAGGGACGATGAAAACACCCCTTCCAGAAATTCGGCAATAGGTACCAGTTTGGCGAAAGTAGGAGAGGTTTTAAACATCTCACCAAAACCAAGCCGGTTCAGATCCAGTTTAAAATCAAACAGCGGAAGCAGTCCGGATTCATTGTATAATCCATCAAGCATGATTTTGCCATTAAACAAACTGGCGGAACCATCGTGAATCTCCAATGTTTGTTGATTCAACCCGATCGTCCCTTTGATGTTTTTAAGATAGTATTGGTCATAGATCAATTCATCTATTTCCGGATAGATGGTCAGATCGGTTCGCGGTGGAATCTTTTTTTGATAAGAAGAATCCTTGATTACGGAGGCGACCGTTTGATCATCCTCCATCCAGGGATCAACCACAAAGCGTTTAGTGCGGATAGTCAACCAACCGGTAAGTTGTCCCAGGTTGGATGACCAGTTATAGGGTCGGTCCAGCCGGCCGTTTATGGCCAGTTCCGACTGATTAAATATCCCCTTTAGCGACTGCAGTTTCAGGGTATCCCTGGCGTAAGTCCCGTGGATATTGAGGTTTTGTAAATCGTAATCACTGTAAATGACTTTGTTTGCACCAGACTGAAATGAAATGGCTGGAATAAAGAACGGAGCCGAAGCCGCTTGAATACAGGTATCACAACGTTCAGTTCCTGAATTGGAAATTTCATCCAGGTTCAACAAACGGCTCGATGTTTTTGCGTTAACAGACACCAGTGATTGATGTCGTGAAAACCAGGCTAAAGGATGAATGATATCCACCGTACCCGCAAGGTCACTTTGTCCATATTGCCCGTTTTGTAACTCCAGCTGAACCATTTTAGGACTCATTTTGGCCTCCAGGGATTCCATTTTGAACATTGGATAAGGTTTGTAGTTGATTGCTAACTGTTTACCCATAGCTTTCCCGGATAATTTTAACCGGTCAAACTGTTTGTTCAATATATCGCGGTCATCAAATTCATAATTTACATCGAGGTTGACCTGGCCGGCGAGATTTATAGATTCAAGTGGGAATGCCTTCGAAATATTTTCCAGCGTTAAGTTGGCTATATTGTGGCCACTGATTTTTTTTAATTCACCACGTTGAATAACCAACAAATTGCCTTCCAACCGATCTGCCTGGATGTTTAGACTAAACTGAGGGATACTGATATCTAAATCATTCATCAGGGTATCGAGGGATTGGACTTTAAGATCAAACTGGATATTTTCAACAGGATAGGGGAGATGGGCATATTTTAGTTCACCCTGATCGACTTTGGCCTCGATTAAAAATAATGGCCTGCTGCCGGAATCGGAATAATCGCCATCCACCGTGCCTTTTAAATTAAATTGGCCCGAGGTGGTTAATTTTTCGAAATGCGATTGATAGGCCCCAGGCACCAACGAGATCAATTGTTTCAAATCGTTTTGAGGAGTGTCAAAATCGAGTTTAATTTTTGTCCGGTCTTCCAGTAATTGAATAAAAAGCTGTAGCCGCATTTTAAATTCATTGATCTGGACGTGGTCGTCTGATAGTCTGTAGGTGCTGGAATCCAGATTAGCCAAAAGGGAACCTTCCCATCGACCTTTGATATTGGACAACAATTCCAGGTTACCGGTTCTATAGGTAAGGGAATCAAAAGTATTCCGGTGATCTAAAATCAATCGTGCCCCTTCATATTCTCCCTCGCTCTGGTGATCCAGATGATTAAATGAAAATTGCATCTGGCTCGCCTGGTCCAGATAATCCATCGCACCGTCGCGGATATTAACCGAACTCAATAAAAATCGAATATCAGAAGCACTGGTATCCGGAGGCTGATTGAGGTCTTTTACTTTATAGATATTTTCGAGGTTTGACAAGCCCGAAGGCAGTGTCCATAAATGCAGATATGGACGGTCGAGAATTATTTTGTTTAACTGAATGCCTTTGCGCTGGTATTTCAGGAGTCGTCCAAGATCTACCGTAACACGACAAGCTTCACATCGGAATAAATCTATATTGGCAAACGAGTCAGCGCCGGACAATTTTAAATCATAGAATGAAACTGTCAGGTTTGGGAAGGAACGGAACAAGGATAACCCGGAACGACTGAATTCCAATTGCCCATGAATCTGATTATTTATTTGTTCTTTGACTATGGATATAATCTTTCCCTTAAAGAATATGGGCACCAAAGCAACTAGTAGCAGCAAACCCAGAAAAAGGAAAAGAAGGACTTTTAATATTTTACGCACAACTTCAAAATTAAGGATAATTCTATTTTTATATAACGTTGATAATCAAATAGGTATTGTAAATGAATTGTAAATCTTACCTTATATTATTTCCCATAATTAATATTATGTTAAGTAGAAAAGATCAAATCAAGCTGCTTACGTTAGGTTGCTCTTCAGGATCTTCCTTACCCTCGATATAAAAGCCGGTGATTCATGGTCATAAGCAGTTTCCAGAATTAGTTTCAATTCCGCTTTCAACTCCGGAAATGAAAGAGAAATTTTTTCCAGTATTGAAATGGAAAAAACTTTTATAGCCGCTTTTTCTTCCGTGTTACTGATAAATTTAAAACAAGCATCCGCGATCTTGCCGCAATATTTTTTTGGTATAATCAGATTCTGGAGCAGTCTCAACAAATTACGTTTGACTGCGTCCGGGAGATTTTTATCTGCTAAAGCCCCTGTGACCGCCGCCAAATGTTTTTTGATCAATCCCGGATGGTTTTCAATGATAAAACTGATAGGCCAGGCCGCTCGTTGAACCAGGCGATATTCGCGTGTAAAAAGGATATTAAACCTACATTTTTCAGTAGGAAAAATGTGCACTCCGTGCCGACGATAATTTGGTTTTCCAAATTATGTCAGGGTTAAACAATACGTCAAATTTATCCTGCCGATCCCCTACCCATTTTACCATTTGATCTTTCAAGGCTTTGTTGTGACCGGACTCCAGCAATGGAATAATGAATTTTAGATTTCCTTTTTTGAATCCGTTTGGTTTGTGCAGATTCCAAAATAGTTTAGCAAGTTCCGGCATTTTTTAAAATTCCCAGCATTATTAAACCAGATGAAATCTGTTAACCGACAGAAGGGAATATTTTGAATTTTGATTTAATAGTATTATTTTAAAGTTTGTTCCAAAAATTTGCCCATTGATGCACCGCCCTAAAACTTGTGTATTACTGCTAATCGGTTTCCTGTCCATTAAAATAGTAGTGGCCCAGGAGGATAAAACAGCACACCTTATTAAGTTAGAAAAGGAATTATCAATAGCCAATGGTCAACAAAAGAAGTTGATTTTAAATGAACTATTCAGGGTAGCTTATGATCTAAAAGATTACGAAAAAGCCAAACAGTATTGTTTTGAGCGGCTTAATATTTCGAAGGACAACAGTCAGGATACCACGTATACCAATGCGCTCAAAACACTCGCCAGGATTTACAATGTTCAATCTTCATTGGACTCTTCGCTCTATTGGGTAAAACAATATTTTATCCATATCGATTCCTCTAATAACCATAAGGAACTGGGCTGGGCATATAATTTTGAAGGCATTGTCAATAAGAATCTGGGAAAAACCGATGATGCCATTATTTCATACACGAACAGTAGCCAGCAGAGGAAAAAGATAAATGATACGGATGGCTTGACATATACTTCTAACAATCTGGGTGTGCTTTACCGGGAAATAGGCAAGTTTAAAGAGTCCAAAGAATATTTTGAACGCAGCCTTCTTTTCCGTGAACAACTGGGAAGCAGCAATGATAAAATGGCCAACGCCCATATCAATTTAGGCGAATTAAATCTCGCTATGGGCATATATGATAGTGCCACCGAGCATTATTTTAAGGCATTAACTTACTACGAAAAGGATAATCACCAGTGGGGAATAGCTGCTACCTATAACAATATTGGGATCATATATAAGGAACAGGCTAATCCGGATAAAGCCAACGAATTTTATGAGAAAAGCCTGGGCATTGCCGAAAAGAATAACCTGACTGATTTATTGCCAAAATTATTTATGAATCTTGCGGCCCTTTTTGAGGATAAAGGGGATACGTTAAAAAACATCGAATACCTTAAAAAAGGATTGGCAATTGCTTCATTATTCAATGGATTCAATATTCCGACAAGATTCCCATTTTTATGGAATATATAGATGAAGATTTGTACTCTTTCATTATAACCTTGTACGGAAATCTGAGCCCTTTGATCCCTAGAACCAACAACTTCTAAAAAACTTTTTCCATCAATGTATGGGATTTGGGTGCCAGAGTTAGTTTCAAATATTTCTTTTGATTTTATACTAAGATTAACTCAGATTGTATTTGGGAACAGAGGGATAGGCGCTGCGGCTGGTGGGTTTGCATAGGAAATATTTATTTTCGCAGCATCAAATCTATTATTGCTTTTATCCAGACCACCTTCAATTCCAAAAATATAATTTATTGAATTGGTTAAAATTTCAAAATTCTGCAATTTCGTAATAGCCCAAATTTGACATGGTTTATTTCGTGGAATAGCTTTACGGAAGTTGCTCGCATGCTTCTCATTCGAGCTATTTTTGTCACTATCAAAAATATATAACGTGCTTAATCCAAACGTACCTGTAATTGAGCGTGCTTGAGTTGAGTCTGGAGGAAAATCGTATTGGGCAACTTCTGGAATTATTAATTTATTAATCGTTTGTCCATAAATTCGGAAAAGGATTAATATGAATACAATTGAAAGGAAATGTTTCATAGCATTGATTTAAAGGGTTAATTAAATAATTTTACTGTTGAAAATAACAAATTAATTTATTTTGTGCAAATTCCATTCGTCAAAATACTTTAAAAAAATCTGACACAAGTTATACGCATCATCAATAGCCC
>JAWXBI010000235.1:0-6468 GCA_034439915.1 Saprospiraceae bacterium
GCCCTAGATTTAGTTTAACTATTATAATTAGGATTTTGGTTCTTTAATTAAGTTTTAATAATCTTTCGTGACAAGTAGTATATATCTCTAGCGATTCAAATATAGAATGTAATATTAAGGTATTTTTATATTGTAAAGCAAATATTTAACATATAAAATGTGTCTAAAAGGAAATTTCAAAATAGAATAAATTGAAAAATTTTCAAACAAATCCAGTTTTTGTGGAGCTATCGCTCGCCTTCCCTGGCTTTAACGCTGGCGCCAGGGAATCTACCTCAAAATACGCTAAATTGATAGTTGAATTGATTGACAAATTCTTCAAAAAGTGACAGAAACGATAGATCTGATTTGTTATAATTGCAAGCATCACAATTTATTAATTGGTGGGTGTCGTGCTTTTCCGGATGGCATACCTGACGAAATCCTCCAGAATAATGAGCATTCCAGGCCGCTAGCCGGTCAGGGCAATGACTTAGTATTTGAATTTATTTCTCAAGAAGATTTAAGGGCTCGATTGTTATCCGTCTAAGCAATGCAATTATAAGGCTTAAACAACCGATGACTATCGCTAACAGCACTCTTAACCTTAATGCAATTGAATCTCCTCAGGCGCAAAGGAAAGGGGAAATGGTACGACTCCGAAAATGCTACCCTCCAAGTTGCACTGATGAAACTGATATGTACATAGGAGGAAGCTCATCGGTTGTATGGGTCCGTTCAGAAAGTCGATGTAACCACCAAAGGCGAAAGGGTGACAGAAGAACATAGGCCGATAATAGTCACGGTCCAAAGAATCCCTAAAAGTCTTTTGAAAGAAAACGGCGGGACTTATTAAAAATCAAAATCACTGATCAAAATGGGCGATAAGTACCCCTCAGCTGTACTGATTCCCATATTGGTTCAACGACATATAGCCAACGGAAACTCCAAGACAAAGCAATTTGGAAGCCATACAGACACAACAGTTTTGGTGTTTTCATGCCCGTTATGACTCCAACCAATGAGATTTCTATGCTTTTGACCAATTCCCATATCAAACCCGAAGTAGCTTTTTCCTCCTCTAAGCTTGCGTGAAACTTTGAACACTAAGGAGGTGTGTAATACATACAATTATTGTAGAGAGAAAAATGCCTATCGGGCTGAATATAATGGCATTTTAAATTTCAATTTATGGTAACGAATTTTTGCCTCGTTACACTAAATTCAAAATTACCAAAAACCCCGGTACAGATAATTCAATAATTTTGCCTATTCGTGATAATACTTCACTTTTCGCGCCAATTTATAATATTAATAAAAAAATATTTCGACTTTTAACGCAAATAATTATTTTCTGTATTATATTTGAATTACTGTTCGCATAGTTTGTTGAGTGTATTTACAGATGAGAGCAAGAATTAACTATTCGACACACTCGGACTGAATGTTTTTGGACTGAATGCTTTTACTACTGCGCTAAACGACCCCTCCTCCTGCAATAAACGGGACACATCCCTTACTGTAATATTTTTCGAACTTCTGACATCATACGACTGTAAAAATAGATTCGATGCGAATATTACCCATTTGGATTTTATTCAATCAATTCATTCATTAAAATAATTTATATGAGACCACAGTTTTTTCGGATTCAATTTGTAAGAATTTTCATCCTTACCTTTTGTATGTTGATTTTAAATTTGAATTTAAAATCACAATCCTTTACCTGCGCCATGGGTGGTTCTGGAGGGGCCGGACATGGTACTGATCCAAGCTCGAGCTGCATTTATACTATTAAAGTAAATTTTCATTATGTACTTAGGGGAGATGGAACAGGCAATTTTACGGAAACAACAGATGGCAGCGGCGGTAGCTTTAATGGTTATCAACACGCTCAGGCCATGTTAAATCATATGAACATTGAATTTACTTCCAATCAAGCACCTTTTTTACCAAAGCCCACTCCCCCTCCTTCTGCAGGTGACACTAAAATCAGATTTGTTTCAGCTGGAGTTTATTTTGATAGAAATACTAATTTGTATAATACGCAATGGAATTCCACAGGTGACTATTTGCAATGGAGGGTAAACCCCAATTCCGAACTAAATATATTTATAGGCAGAGATTCAATTTCAGGTGATCCTACATCAGGTATGGCTGGAGTAGTCCCTGGTAGAAATTTAGTTCCTAGTGTCGATGGAATGGTCCTTATATATAATGCGCATAAGACCTATATTAGGTTCAATCCAGACCAATGGTGGATTCATAGCACTGCCGGTGCAATAAATCATGAGATAGGGCATGTAAGTGGGTTAGGGCATAATATTGAATGCCCATTTGGATCATGTTCACCTGGATGTTATGATGGGGATGCATTTCTCGGTATTACAGATACATATTTTCCAGGTGGTCGATGCTGGGACTATGGCAACCCTTCATGTCAACCAATTTGTTATGATTGGAATAAAATTGGAAACTATTTTATGGATTATGTAGGTTGGGAGCCAGCTATTACACCCCAGCAGATAAATGTAATGCGCACCTATTTTTGTAATGGTGGGTCTGGGAGTTCATATAGGACTAATTTAGCTAACTCCTTCTTTTCATTACCTTCAAGTTTCAGGCCGAGCTCCGGGGGGTCCCTTTTTATGAACTGCACGTATAGTACAAATTATACACAATATAAAATTGAGGTTTGGAAGTGTTCTACGGGACCTTTCAATTGTACAACAACCAACCTCGGCACTTTTTATAATTCTGGTATAGTTACTGGATCAGCACCAAATTTGAATCTTTCTGCGATTGGTAGCTTATCTGAAAACTGTACTTATCGAGCTACTTTAACTGTTTATAATAATCCTTGTCACCCAACTTCCACAACATTTACTTGCGTTTATATTCTGCCACCTCTTTTGGGATTTATGAAAATTAATCCCAATCCTTCCTCGAGTTTTACTAACTTAAGTTTTGATTTATCTGAAAATGTTAAAGAATTATCAATTCAACTTTATCCCGTAACAGCAAAGTCAAACTATAAACAACTTTTGAAGGTGCAAAACAAAAACAAAGGTGAATATAACCAGTATATTGATCTCAGTAATCTTACACCGGGTATATATACTATTGAAATTATTGCCGACGGAAATAGTTATACTCGAAATTTAAGTGTAATAAAATAAAACTTATGGTTCAAAAAATTTCAATATTCTTTTGGGGTATAGGATTTCTTTTCCCTGTTTTCTGTGTTTCTCAGAAGAATGCAGAATTTGAAAGTGAATTTACTATGACAAATTCACAAGGGAAATCTGTAAAGTTTACCATTGGTTTTGATAGAAATGCCAACGAATGGTATGAGGATACAATTTTTGGTGAAAAAAATTTATTTCGGCCAAACCAAGACATACTATTTCGTGATTCATTTGATGTTATGCTACATCCTTTGAACGTTTGGTCTTTTAATAAATCAATCATACAATCATTAAAATGCGGTGAATACGAATACGGGGCTTTGCAATTAATTGTTAAGGTTAACGCGCATATGTTTCCTTTAATTTTGAAATGGAATAAATCAGATTTTTCTGGTTTCTGCGTTTCTAGAAGTGTTTTCGAACCAAGCATAATGGGGCCCTTAACGGGTGATTATTCTGATATTATATTGCTAAGAAATTTCGATTCCCTAATTATTACTAATGGAATGGCTAAAAATGTATCATTATGGAATTATTTAGGGTCTAATAACGTGGATTCCATCAGATACATGAATTTATTGTTTCGTTCCGAATCTGTTGCTACAGTTGAAACCCCGGGGCAAATAAATCCAGACGTGAGATATCAAAGAGGCGTCTTCATCTTGAATGGTGTTGAAAAATTTAGTGAATTGTATGTTTATTCGACGAACGGCCAGATAATCAATACTCTAAAATTCCCTCCTTCTTCATCAGGAGAATTAACTCTTCCATGGATACCACCCAGCAGAAATGTTTACATCGTGGTCTTGAGAGGGAAGTATCATTTTAAATCTTTGAAATTATTCTGTGATTAATTCAATTCATTAGGGTTTACCATAGACCGGATAGATTTTAATTTGCAGTGAATTAAAGCGAAATTATAATATGTTATACGCCAATGTCTCGAGATACGCCTTGAGGTCAATTTCGTGACACCCGTGCCGCTTGGGTCGCAGGCTGAAAACTCAAGAAAGAAAATGTGGATAATTACCTATTGAATAGCCCGGAGTATTAATCTAAAAGCACATTGACAGAATTGAATCATGGAACAGCTTATAGTAAATGGAAAAGCTTTTTATAAAGTTACCCTGATTGGAGAACGATATACCCTAGGCAAAAACAAAAAATCTGTTAGCTAAATCCGAATTATAAAATTGGATAGGAGCATTTCCTTTATCGTCTGTAATTAATGCAGGGCTCCAAAATAACGTGGTTCTGTGGTCAGAATAGTTGGAATAAATATCTGCAGGAATTAATTTCCAATTCAGTAAAGGCAGCCCTGGCAACCTGGAACCCTCCCCAGCTGGCTCCCCGGGAAGAAAAGAAATTCCTCACCCGGAAAGGCCTCTGTGATCAGTTTGGCATTACCTACCCAACCCTGGACCGACTGGTTAAAACAGGAGTCCTTCCAACTTACCGGGTAGGGAGTCGGAAGATCCTCTTTAAAAAAGAAGAGGTGGAAAAGTATCTTTTGAATAACCGGGAGTATTGATCTATTTTACAGTGACAGAATAATTTGTGATCAATTTGGCAGAAAGGTGTTTTAGATCAAAACAACCTCATCAATATGATATTCATCCTCTGAGTAGACTAAATCATCATGCGGAAAGTGGAGCTTTTTATTTTCCTTTTCAGCTTTCTCGAGTAATGAAAAAAACTGATCCTCATTTTGATTAGCTATTGAATGATTGTGAAGCGTCAAGATCAATGAGGCATAGTCGGAATCTGGACCATCCTGGGCGCGATCCCATTCTTTATTTATTTTCTCGAATATCTCCTTGCCTGTCATTTTCCCGGCAATGTATTAATTTTGAAACAGATATCAATCCTGGCAGATTATCAATTGCGCATAAAGGGGCCAGCCGAATATTCGGATCCCTCATTCTATGTTTTATTCAAAATACCCCTCTTGCTTGCAAATTTGCTTGCAAATAAAAAAGGGTCACGAAATTTAACCTCGTAACCCATTCATAATCAGTGGAGAATAAGGGAGTCGAACCCTTGACCCCCTGCTTGCAAAGCAGGTGCTCTAGCCAGCTGAGCTAATTCCCCGTTCATTCAAAATCGCGACAAATGTAATCATGTTTTCTAATCCTCACGTTAATGAGTCGATTTCATATGTCTTGAAGGTAGTCCCAGGCAGATTTGAACTGCCGACCTCTACATTATCAGTGTAGCGCTCTAACCAGCTGAGCTATGGGACTAATTGTGTCAAGGAACCAATAGTTGTAAAACCATTTTTGTGTCACTCTACCCAACCTTTTTTGGGAGTGCAAAGATAAATTTTTTAATGAAAGTAAAAAATCCTTACCAACTTAAGCCTGAAATCAGAAAACCGCCATGAAGATTGAAATTCTGAGTGAAATCAATAAATCTGCTCTGGAGCGCCTGCATCAACTTATGAAACAACTGTGCCCGACTTGCCCACCATTGAATCTGGATCATTACAAAAAAATGATCGATCATCCTACCACGCTTCTTATCGTTTCTAAAAAAGAGGACTTGATCCTTGGTTGCCTCACACTGGCTTGGTATCCAATCCCTACTGGCCTCAGAATGTGGATTGAAGACGTAGTGGTCGATGAAAATTATCATGGCCGCCATATCGGTGAAGAACTGGTTTTCTTTGCCATGAAACAAGCCCGGCAATTGGGTGGTCGAATTTTGGACCTGACCTCCCGTCCAGACCGAATAGCAGCAAATAAATTATATCAGAAACTGGGTTTTGAAAAGAGGGTAACCAATCCTTATCGACTTAAGCTTTAAGTAAGTATTTCCGCTATCTCCTAAACGAACCGCATAATTTGGGAATGACAACAGCCAGATTATCAAACCTTAAAAGGTGAAAATTTTTCGATTTAACACACCCCCATCCATCGTCAGCATTAAAATATACTTCCCCTTTACCAAATCAGAGATGTCCGATTCTACCCGGTATGTATCTGTAATTTTTCCTCCGCAAATTGATTGGATCAATTCAATCAAGGGGGTGTTTTTCAAGGCTTCCAAGGTCAGGTCTTGACCTCAAGAATATGAAAATTTGCAGAATCGAGTATTATCTTCATAAAATGAAAGAGTCTGAGAATATTGATTTTTCAAAAATAATCAAACGTCTAGAGCTAATTAAAACCCTAATATCTTTAGAGGAAGAAGAAGAAATCATACTTAGATTCAAGTAGTAAATGCAACTTTATAGAGGGAAATAGAGTCAGAATATTTTTTTCAAAAGAGAGAGGTTAAAAATCAACCCCCCTCCTCTGAA
>JAWXBI010000236.1:0-9354 GCA_034439915.1 Saprospiraceae bacterium
AAAATCCATGTTATCATAAAAATCCTGTTCTTCAGCAATTTTTCCCTCCCGCATCAGAACAATAGTGGAACCATCTAAGTCCACAGCTTTACCGGTTGCAGGGATACCAAAAAAATTACCTGTATGTGTTCCTTTAAAATTCCAATGTTTAACTAATTTTTCTCCCTGGCCAAATACATCTACCATAGTGAATTTAATATTTGAAAACCCTGTAAGAAAGTTTGAATAAAATGCCCTGGCACTATCAATACCAACTACATCAGCCGGTTTCATATTAAATCTCACATCCGTTGTAAAATTAGAATCATTAAACATTTCTATTTTTTCCTTATTCATAATTTCATCCCATACCTGAGCGTACATTTTAATATTGGCCTCAACGGGATCAGGTTTAACTGCATCTTTTTCCGGAGATGAACAGGCTGTAAATAATAGACCAGCAGAAACGATAATTGCCAGTAGAAAACCTTTGTGTTTTGATTTGAATTGCATAGTTTTTAGTTTTATTGTTGTTTTAATAATTGTTTGAATTTATTTTTCTTTTAATGCCACTACGCAACAGGTATTATTATGAAATTCATGTTTACCGGTTTTTCCTGCCTGTCTGGCAGACAGGGATTTTCCAAATTCCCCGTAGCAGAAAAAGCCAACCATGGGTGCACTCCAGACCTGTTGAACCTGCTCAATTTCCTCCCGAATCATCACACCGAATGATAAATGCCTGCTGATACAACTAAACATGATCATAGCATCGGCTTCCGGCTGTTTTTCATTTTTTATTTCAGCACATTCTTCGACAACTTTATCAATTGCTTCAAAATCGGGAGGTAATGAAAAACGAACCTTTGAACCCCGCGGTACATTACCCGCACATATTCGCGAACGGTCTTCTTTGTTCGCAAACATAGCCGTACGCATGACGGGTGCCACATTTTCTCTTTCGAGTTGTAACGGATAATAAGCGCCGATATGGGTTACCACATCTTTGCCCGAGTCAAGGTCAATATCTACTCCCAGGTATTTCATTACCATATCAAGAGCAGGTTTATCATCAATGGTGTAAACGATATTGCCAATACTTTTGGTTTCAGTTTTAGTAGTACCTATCGCCTTCCATCCACAGGTGGCAATTCCATTTATCGCTATTTTATCTTCATCAATAATGATAGCCAACAACCCATTGACGCTGATTTTCCCATTGGTAAAAACAAGCGGAGCTTGCAATATAAGATCATCTCCGGCCATTCCACCAAAGACAGTGACTTCTCCGCCAAAACCTGATTCAATGCCTTCAACGATGTGTTCTCCGTCTATATGCAGCCACCCGGAGGCAATAATGAAAGCAGGATTGGCAAAAGCTTTTTTGCCTTCGGCTCCAAGCTGACTGGCATTTTCCAATGTGCTATGATCTCCTGTTTCCAGGAACAAAACTTTGAAATACGCCGGATTGATGTCAAGCAGCATAATAGCGATACTTCCTTCACCTATTTCACCGTCAATAAATTCACCGGAGGTGGTGGCGCCGAATATTGCAATATTTTCCTTATCCAGCAGGCTGACGATTGCATCCCTGTCCTGTTTGACAGAAATAAATACAATAGCCAAAGTGGGTTTGAAAATCTGCTTGTCCGGTAGGCAGTCGTCAGCCATGCTTTGCTGCAAAGCAGCTTTAATTTCTTCCGGTGATTTTCCTTTTATTGTTTTTGCTTTCATAAACTTCATTTTTCTTTTAAAGCCACCCAGCTGTTGGTAGTTGAATGAAATTCATGTTTACCATTTACCGCCCTGCCATATTCACCATAAGTATAGAATCCCGCCATCGGAACTTTCCAGACATTATACAATCCTTCATTTTCCTGATGTGCCATCGGACCTAAGGCCGCAAGCCTGCCTGCGCAGGAAAATATCAATAAGGCGTCTGCGTTTTTATCACCTTTCATTTCCTCTGCATTTTTAACAATTGTATCCATGATATCAAAATCAGGAGGAGTGGAAAACCGGAACTTGGCTCCCTGTTGTACATTTGATTCACAGATCAATGCTCCTTTTTCTCTGTCATAACCAATAGGGTTACACATCATCGGTTCCCTGCCAGCTCTTTCAATCTGAAACGGATAATGATTCCCCAATGATTCAAAAAATGTGATTTGGTCTTCAGCTGAAGACATATCACTTCCCAAAAACCGCAGGTACATTTCCAATGCAGGTTTGTCATCAATCGTGTATAGGAGATTGTCCTCACTTTTTGTAACTGTTCTGGTAATGCCTAACGGTTTCCAGCCAGAGATTGCCATACCTTGCAAACTGATCTTGTCTTCATTCAACACTAAAGCAGCCACACCGTAACGGGTAGATTGTTCCTTTGTAAAAACATAAGTACCCGTGAAGGATATATCATCGCCGGCCATTCCACCAAAGATATTTGCCTTTGCGCCGGCCGCATTTTCAATGGAACGTATCAGTGTTTCCCCCTCCAGTATTTTTCCATCGTCTGTTAATGATGTGCTGCAAAGAATAAAAGCGGGGTTGCTGAATTTTTCCAAAGCATCCTTAGTCATTTTTGTAGCGGCTTCATCCAGGCTTCTGTCGCCTATATCTTCTAATAAAATAGTGTAATTATTTTTGTTGACATCCATAAGCAAAATAACTGTTGCACCTTCACTTTGATATCCATCAATAAATTCGCCGCTGGATGTGGCACCAAATATGTCAATTCCTGTTTGCTGCAGCACTTCACAAACAGCCTTTCTGTCTTGCTTTATCGATGTAAACACAATTGCCAATGTTGGTTTATAACCATCAGCCATGCTTTGTTGTAGAGCGGATTGAATCTCTTCCGGCGTTTTTCCCTTGATTGATTTTGCTTTCATAAAAGCCTTGTTTTTAATAAGCTGGTTTATTCCCTTCTTAGACCATCACTTCGCTGATTTGGATGACGGGATCTATATCCGTAAAATTGGGTAAATCTGCCATTAAGGTAGCGGACGCCGCAGCAAACGCGTGCCCAAATTCTTCCATGGAATTAAAGAACATACTGGCGCCCGCAACAAACGGAGCAGCAGACCCGGGAGCCCCACCTCGTCCCGATTCATAGCTGGCGGCCTGGAGTAAATCCTCAAGGCAGGATGAAACCAATGGTACGAGGTGGTCAAGATAATAATTCATGTCAAATTTTTTACCTTCCATATTGGGCAAAATACACTTACTTTAATCATTCCTTTTTTTATGTTTTTTAAATTTTGTTTGTGAATTACGTCTTATGGTTTTAACCCAGGCTTGATCATCTGCAATCAGCCCAACCGGGTAAAAAGAAGCGTATTACTTCTGGTGTATTATTTGGGGTTATTTATATTGTATACTAAGGTAATCGCAGCCTCTAAATTACAAAATAGAACCTGGACCTGGCTTAATTTATAATCGTAGCTTTTTAAGATAAGCTGGATCAGCTATACAAACCGGGCCAGGCTTCTTAGAAGCCTTTTTTCCTCTGATAATCAGGTTATTTGCTGCCAAGAATAGTTTAACTTTTAGACAACCATTTGACCTGTCCCTCAGAGAATATTACCAAGCCAGGCATACTTTGCCAGGGCGCACGACAAATTGCACATATTGCCAAAGCCCGACCGATCCGAGGAGTCGGATAATCCCGATCCGAGTGTTCGGATTGACTCAGGACAGTCGCACGAACCTAACCTTAGTGCAATCCGGCCTGTGGCCTGTCGTGCGCCCCTTTGCCACGTCAGCCTGCTCAGATTATTTAATATATCTACCTTGCTTTGGCCTTAAGCACTTTGAAGGTCAGCGAGTAGTTTTCCCTTTGAAAGCTGTTGACCAAAAACGTTACCAGGGATAAAACAGATTACAAACAATAAACAAAGCAAGGAACAAGTGTATCCGTGCTTCTTCCTCGTCAGTATGATCATTTCAGGAGCCGGGAGCTGTGTAATGCACGCTCTTTTTGCTGGCCTCATCTATTTCAGAAGGGGTCAGCAAACTGATGACATTGACGTCCACCATACCCGTCGCATCTACATGCATGGAGACGGCAGCAGCGGTAATGTCGTCGGGCAATTCGCAAATCACATAAGCAATATCTGCGTTGAGGGTATAATAAAATGATTCCACTTTGCCGCCTATTTCACTGAGCATCTTTTCAACAGCGGCCTGGCGGGCTGTACCCCCTAACTTAAGTATTCCGCTCACACCGGAAGCAGAGTATTTAGCATAAATCATGTACTTTTTTGACATATTGAGATTTTTAATTTAATTGTTTAAACCACCAGCTATTTTCACCATAGAACTAATAGCCATTATTTGATGAACTAAATTAACAAATTTCCATTGTCAGTTTATATTTATGTCATATATGGTATTTGATAAATGCAATTTTTTTACTTCGATTTGCTTACTTAATTGATATACAATAATTTAAGAGACGGATCGTTTAAACGGATGATCATCAAAACGTAATGAATACCTGCGACTAAAATCATGAACCGGTCGTGGATTGATCATGCTTGAAGGAAGCTGCGAATTTAAATTTAGCTGGACAAAGAAGGTCTCCAGGTATGGTAATCGGTCTTCACATAGGTTTGTATTTGGTTTTGGTCGCTTTAAAACTCGCATTCAGGTTTACAGGTCAGTTTGAGACTTTGTTTTCGAGGCTCACCTCTTGACTTTTTTGAAACCATTATATTTTCGGAAAGATGAGATGAGCCTTCAATGAAAGGGGTGTTTTCGAAAACACCCCCCGTCTTGAATCCTTGATTATTTTTTGAAACTATCCGGCAACCGTGAAATTTGTCTTCCACCCCTGGTAATCTTAACTATCTGCTCCCGCAGAAAATAGAATCGAAAAAGATGACCCCCTTCAGAATTAAAAATCGCATATCGGAATAAAGGATATAAAATCAATGAATAGTATTCAAAATATAAGTTGCTTTTTCACACACCATGGGCAAAGAGCCCAAAATGAAGACTTTTATATTGCGGATGACGACAACAGGATTTATATCCTGACGGATGGCATGGGGGGGTATATTGGAGGAGAAGTCGCTGGCAGAATCGCAGCTCATGCTTGTCACGATTATATAAAAAAATACCTGGGTGACCAGGTTGATTCTGATGAATTGCTTGACTTTATCCGGATTAAAATGAAAGAAGCGATCCGGATTAATCCCATATATGCCTCTATGGGGGCAACGCTTTGTTGCGTATACATCCATGAAGGTTTTATTAATGCCATACACATTGGTGATTCTAAAATCATCCTGGTGACAGATAGCATCTATGCCTCTTCGGATCACACGTATGCTCAATACTTGATCGATCATCATATCATCAGTGTGGATGAATATCAACACCATCCCTTGCGCCATATTTTAACCAGATGCATAACCGGCAATACACAAGAAAAATTCAAAGCAGATTTTTGTAAAATTCCACTGCAAAACGGATTGAATACATTTTTCTTATGCAGTGATGGTGTGCTGGAGACTTACTCTGCATCAGAGACCATACGGCTGATCAAAGCCGAACCGGATATTTATAAACTACTGCGTACCATTGAACAAAATACCCTTAAATATTCAAAAGATAACGCAACGGCTATTCTAGTCGGGTTCAATTATTCCATCAATGGAAATTAGAAGAACAGTTCACCAGAGATTTAACCAATTCATCTCTGTTTTTTTTCCTTAATGGACTCAAAACATTTTTTGACTGGAGGCGTTCTGCAAACTCCAGGCTACGTCTGAAATAATAACATGGGTCATTGATTTCTTTTATATTCGATTGGACATGACCTGGCAAGGCCAGCGCCTTTGCGGTATTGCTAAAAAGCTCAATCAGTAAAACCACTTTCCGTATATTGAGTGTATCCTCCTGGTTTTGTTTCTCCAACGCCAGAAGATCTTCCTGGTGTTGCTGCAATAAAGAGCCCGAGTAGTTTTTCACATAAAGCCGGCATAAATTACCTTTTAGCTGAGCCACAAGAATTAAACCAGGGTCTGTTTCTTTATACAGCATACCGGCTTCGTCAAACTTTTTGAGCGCTTCCACATATTGTTTATTTTCAAAATAGGCGTTACCCATAAATTCAAGGGTAAGGCCTAAATTCCGTCCCATTAAAATATTATTCTGATAGTCTTTAATCAGGGCCTGTGCATTTTGATGTGCTCTAATAGCCTTTTTAAACTCCCCTTTCTCTGTCAGAATCCGGCCAATGGCATTATAGTTTATAGCCAGGTTTTCCTGAATAAGCTTATTTCTGGGATCCGATCGCAGACTTTCCAAGAGTCGAAATTCAACTTCTTTTAACAGGGCAAGGGCTTCGTCCAACCTCATTGTTTCTGTGAGTGGTTCCCGCATACCATTTTTTGCTTGTAATATATTGGTCAGCTTCACATAATTGGTAGGGTCTTGTTCTAACAATATTTCAAATGAAGAAACCGATTTATATCCGGCTTCGATAGCCCCCGGGTAATTTCCTGTCACCGAATACAGGTTAGCTTGCATGGAAAGATTGGTTGCCAGGTAATTTCTGAATACTGTATTCTCAGGGTCCCGTGTAAGTAAATTCTCAAGTATACCAATCGATGTATGATAGGACGATAGTGCCATGGCCGTGTTTCCCAGGTTGGAATATCCATGCATGCCACTCACATCACCCATCCTACTATAAGATTCTGAAAGGTAAAGCATATATTTCAGAGAATCGGAATAGTTGTTCGAGAGATTAGTAAGCAGTTGATTACCCTTTTGATACATCTTCAGGGTAGTGTCCAACCGGTTGAGCGAGTACATGATATCACCAAGTCCCAAATAAGCCCGGGAAAGGCTAAATATATAATTTTGATTCGTTGGGAATTTAAACACGAGCTTTTCGCTGATGCGGACGGCATGGCGAAAACTTATTAAAGCATCGTCGGTCTTCCCCATATTGGCCACGTATGAATTACCTTGTATGTTGCCAAGCCGCTGGTAACCCTCGGAGATCTCATTCATCAGATCCGGATTGCCTGAATTTCTGGATTCCACTTTTTTGAGGTAGGTCATGGTTTTTGACACCACCAATTCTTTTACTCCTGTTGCTCCTTCCAGATTGGCAACACCATCATAAAATTCAAATAACATAGAACCGGTCAATCCTCTCAGATCATTGAACATCGCTTTGGCCACCCCTGCCTGATATAGACTGGCAAACAATCCGGCCAGCGTAATCAGGAAAATCACTACTCCAGAAATGATATAGGTCTTGTTTCTGACCATGAATTTTTTAGTCCGGTAGGACCATTTACCTTTTGTTGCTTTAACCGGAAGGTGTTGCAGATACCGGTCAAGGTCCTGGGAAAAATGATCTACCGAATGGTATCGATCTTTAGGATCTTTCCGGAGTGCTTTGAGGCAGATATTGTCCAAGTCGCCTTTTAGTTTAGTATTGGCATTTTCAGTATGTTTTGAAGGCGGAGGAGGGTTGTACTCACAGATCATCTCCATCATCGAAGAAAGGCTGTTTTCTTTAGATTTAAATGGATTGATTCCCGTCAAGATCTGATAAAAAAGAATGCCAAGGCTATACACTTCACTGGAAATTGTAAGGGCCTGGCCTTTGATGTGTTCCGGTGAAGCATAATCCGGAGTAATAAATAATTGCTGGGTCTCCTGAAAAGACTGACCCTGAGGATTGAGGATTTTAGCTATTCCAAAATCCAGTAACTTAATTTCACCGGCCTCGTTGATCAGTATATTGGAGGGTTTGATATCCCGATGAATGATGAGTTTTTGATGAGCAAAGGATATCACTTCGCACAACTTCTGGAATAATTGCAACTTTTGATGCAGGTTCAGTTGGAATTCTTCAATATAATCAGTAATCAACTTGCCATCAACGTATTCCATGACAATAAATGGGATACCTTGCTCAGACGTCCCTCCATCCAATATATTGACAATATTGGGGTGTTTTAAGTTGGCCAGGATCTGGCGTTCATTCCTTAATTTCTGAATCAAGGTTGCTGAAGTGCGTCCATCCTGTAAAATCTTTATAGCGACCTTCTGATCATACTCTCCATCAATGCGCTCAGCCAGAAATACTGCCCCCATGCCACCTCGTCCTATTTCCTTTATGAGTTTGTAATGGCCCAATATTTGGCCTTCCTGGTAGATGGGTTCCGGTTCTGTAATCTCCATGACCTGAGACAATTCAAAAGTCAGCTCGCTGTCGTTGGTCAACAGGTTGCAGGCTTCCTCAAATAGTTTTGGATTACCTGAACACGTCATTTTAAGATAGGCATCCCTTTCTGCAGGTTGGAGTGTCAGCGCAATTTCCAGTATGGGTTTGAGTTGTTCCCAAAGAGACTTGTCCATTTCACATTAAACCGTTATCTGTGATTTTAAAAAAAGTTTGGCAGTAGACCATTCGCGTTTCACGGTGGATTCCGAAATTTCAAGGATAGTTGCGATTTCTTCAGTCGTCATTCCGGCATAAAATTTCAATTCCACTATTTTAGCTTGTCTGGGATCCATCTTTTCCAGGTTTACCAGGGCATTTTCTATTTCCAGAATGTCCAACGCATCCTGATGGTCTTGTTTCCTATTATCTACCCAGCTCAAGGTGATCTGAATACCACTTCTTTTTAATCTTTTCTTGGCCCTGGCATGATCTATCAATATTTGCCGCATGGCATTGGCTGCTATAGAAAAGAAATGGTTTCTATCTACTACGTTTAGTTTTTGATTTTGAAATAATTTGGCATAGGACTCACCGATGAGATCAGTCGGGCACAAGGTGTGGTTGGGTTTTTCGTGTCTGAGCAAATTTTGGGCAGTTTGATACAGGTTATCATAGATGGCACGGACCAGTTGATCCTTATCCTCCGGCCCGCCCATTCTGTTGAGCATGCCAGTAATTGAATCGGAATTCTTTAAAGGTTTCATCTCTTGAATTTAATAAAATATTGATTACCAGCTATAAAAGGCTCCGTTTTTTTCATTTCTAAACAATTTCATCGGGTTGGCCAAAAATATTTCAATTTTTTTGACCCCCTTTGTTTGACTTCGGCGCACATATCATAATACAATTGATTCGTCCTCCCTTTATGCTCAATTTATGCAGGATAAAATGGACAAGCTAAAGTTGGAATATCCTTTTAAGTCCGGGCAAAGGCACCGATTTTTTTAACTAAAAATATTGTAAACCTATTAAATAAATACTTATGAAAAATAACTTATTAAAGGCATTATTGGGCCTTACATTAATGATGTCCTGCTCCAAGGACTATGTTGAACCGGAGTTTTCCGGGGTGTTGGAACAGCGGGGAAATGACAATCACAAGATCTGGAAATTAGCCCAGG
>JAWXBI010000237.1:0-12428 GCA_034439915.1 Saprospiraceae bacterium
CTCGCCCTCTGCCCCATGCCATTAAACATCCTGGATTCCCTTCGCAGCCGGGGATTTAATGTCATCAGTGAAATCAGGTTAAAAGGGACAGAAAATAAGGTATATGTCGATAAAATATCCGTGCAAATCGATAGTTTACTCCGGGGTGGAGTAAATCCAGAACACATCATAGTATTAGGTGCGTCGGCAGGATGGGATATCACCCTCCGTGTCTCGTCGCTTTTAAAAAATAGCACCATTCGATATGTGCTCATGGGAGGGTGCTGGCCCCAAACGTATAAAGACTATGAGGAAATAGAATTATTTGGCCGGTTTCTTTCCATTATAGAGAAATCAGATCCACATGGCACCTGTTATAAAATATTCGAACGTCCACTGCAGACATTTACTATAAAAGAAATTACGTTAAACACCGGTTTGAGTCATGGTTTTATTTGTAAGGGGCATAGAGCATGGATAGATCCGTTGGTGAATTGGTTTGGATCAAAATAAGTTGTTCATGATGCTAAGTCCCATCCTGGTATTACAGGTATATAAATAGCACTGAAATTGACTTACCAGAAATTTAATATTCACAATTATTTTCAAGGTCGGAAAATAACACCCCCCAAACGTCGACCTTCCATTAGCCAGAACAGCAGTCAAAAAAAATGAGTGAAATCTATTTCGAATTGAAGCCATTGGTCCGGTAATTCGCCCGTGGATCAATAATGTACTCATTGCTTGTCTCGTTGATGATCTGACACGTAAAGGTTTTATTGCTATACAAGTCCATGCTATTGGCAAAGATCAAAAAGAAGGTACTGAAATCCGGTGAAGAATATCCGTACTCAACAAACCCAGGGATTCAAATCTAAATCATCTGATAAGATAGCCGTGGTTAATTTATTATCCAACAATTTAAGTGAACAGGAAAAAATTCAGGAATTTAAATTGTTGTTCAATGGTATTGATTTTGCAGGATGGCGCAATGTTCATTTGACGATATTACCTGATAAAGATGGACTGTAAAAAATGAAGCTATCGGTGTAAATAAATCAGAGGGCTCTGAAACTGTAAATGATATAGTGACGAAAAACTGGTACGGATCGTTTAAATTGGTTTTTTGATTTTAAAATTAATGAAGGAAGCAATTCCGATCTTAAATATTTTGTCGACGAACAATATGATTCTGGTGGAAGATCAGGTATTGGTTTAGAATATCAAGTCCTCGAGGATGCCAGGCATCCCGATGCCAAACAAGGTGCGGTTGGAAACAGGACGCTGGCTCGTTTATATGATTTGATACCATCAACTCCATTGGACAAACGATTTCAACGAAAAATTGGAGATTGGAATCAAGCCAGAAGAATTGTGCTTCTCAATAATCTGATACAACATTGGCTCAATGGTTTCAAAGTGGTAGAATACGGACGTAACAGCAATATTTTTAAAACCCTGGTAGCACGAAGTAAATATGCTGGTTATCCAGGTTTTACTTCTGCCTCCTACTGGGAATAGTTTGCTTCAGGATTCAGGATCATGGTGATGAAGTTTGGTTTAAGAATATTAAAATCAGAGAACTGACAAAAGAGAAATGGCTGAATTGTAAAAACGAGAATTGGAGTAAACTAACTATAACAATCAATATAGAATCCTATTTTTATTACAAAGGTGTATGGTGGTAGGAATTAGAATGCAAGGATAATCACCTTACTTATAAGGTAAATAAACCATAGAAATTGTTTGAAACGTGTGAATGATGTAACATATTTCAAGGGATCTGTAAAAATTAGACATTAAAGAGTCTTACCTTTGCATCGTAGCATATCCCAATGCAGGTTAAGCCAATCGCTATTTCAATTTATCGATAAAACAAGCAACGTTTTAACCAGGTTGCCGTCGTATTACGTTAAAATTTTACAATAATCATATGCAACAACAAAATTCATTAAAATTGACGAAAAATAATTTACTATTAAATAAAATATACTTATTTATTGTAGTTGCGATTTTTATATTTTCAATAAATGCCTGCAGCAAAAAATTGACATTTCTAACATCCTCTGTAGTCCCGGCTGCTGAAGGAACCATCCAGATTAATAAAGACAAAAACAATAATTATAAGGTAAAAATAGTTTTGTCCAATTTAGCTGACCCCGGCCGATTAACTCCACCTGTCCAGTCATATGTAGTTTGGATGATGACTGATGATTATACTTCTAAAAACATTGGTCAGATCAAAACAGGAGCTTCGATGTTTTCAAAGCATTTGAAGGCAAAGTTTGAAACCGTTTCATCTGTAAAACCAACAAGAATATTTATTACTGCGGAAGATGATGCGTCAATACAGTATCCTGGCTCAACAATAGTATTGACTTCAGATGATTTTTTGAGTTGGAAAGATCAATAATGAAGGTATTCAGTTGAATGACTGAATTCACCGAATTTACTAAAGCCTACGCTATAAGTCTGGAGATGAAATCAAACCTGAACAATATGTTTTTGTAGTTCAGAATCTACAAGTTGAAAGTAAAATTCAAAGTATCCAGGACAACGAAGAAGTTATAAAATTTAAAGAAAAAACTTTACAAAAAGACAAAGAAAAATTGGATCATAAACCAATCTAAGACTCTTATCCGTTAAATGCCCAAAACACGTTGATGATTTTCCATTCTCCAGTCATCTTGCCTAGCTGGATATAGTCAAAAAACTCGGGCATTTTATAGGTGCTGACTTTTGCGAGTGCAATGCCACCAGTGATGTCATAAATAGCTATTTGGCTATAACGGCTTGGAGTCCGGCAATTTGCCCATTTTGGTTTACCCCGCCACTTGAGGAAACGCTCACCCACCGGATGAAAGATAACCAGAATTTTTCAACATCCTCCGTCTCTTGGTAATGCATAAATCACGTTTCCTGAAACAGATAAATTGAAGACCTTGTTTTCTATAGATGGAAGTAAAAGTTTCCATGTTTTTCCCTTATCTGATGATCTGAAAATGCCGATAGGATGACCACAAAAGAAGTATTCACCAACCTGAATAATTGAAGCAATGGAGAGTTGTGCCGGAAGGTCAGCATCAATGGGCTGCCAGGTTTTACCGCCGTCGTAGGATGTTCGCACTCTTCTGGTCTCCGAAGATGTATTGTAAGTGATAGCAGCGAATCCACCTTTGATGCATTCTACAGCGATGCCAACACCGCCCTCACTGATCACCGTATCCCAGTTTTCACCATCATCGCTCGATCTTATTATCCCACCCTGGCTGGTCGCCAGGAGTATACCGTTCGATTCTACCAATTTCATTACCCAGCCTCCAAGATGGACTTGTTTCCAGGTTTTTCCACTGTTCGTGGATTTAAAAAGGCCGTTGTCAGAGCCGATGAAAACGGTGCCTCCGGCAGTTTCAAAAACAGTGCGTACCATTTTCTCTTGAAAATTCGAATACATAGGGGACCATACACTCGTTCCGTTTATTTTTTGTAAAAATTGACCATCGTAATTGTATGCAAATATCCCAGTCTTACCAGGGGTAATGCTGCTATGTTCGTCAGGGAAAATCTCTTTTTTCCAAAAAGGAGTTGTGGAATTTGGTTTACTGTGATAGATGCCATTTCCGGCACGTAAATAGAGCCCATTATCATCTGCAAAGAAACCACCTCCCTGCAAATTTTCGGGTAGCCCTTCGCTTATGTCCTGCCATGTTTGTCCACCATCAGCAGATTTAAAAACGAGGTTTACAACCCCCGACTTATTTCCACTTAGTTTTTGTTGACTATTCGATATTGGAGATGACGCTGGAAATTCCAATGCTTCATCACTGGCAAAGGGGAATTGAAAAAGGAGCAAAAAAACAAGGTGATAGATTTTCATGACTAGAATTGGTTTGGTGAGCTAATGTTGTAAAGATATTGGGTGTCAATTATCGTGCAGCTTTTTAACTGTAAAAAAATTGTAAAAAGTATGTAAAACGTTTGTAAAGTTACCGAAAACTAATGCTTAATTGATTGATTTGTAAACATGCAGCCATTTATTCTGTTCGGATTGCAGGTTCTTAACAAAACCCTATAAATTATAATATTTTATTCTGCCTTCGAGATGTAACCGCATGTGTGCGGGGTTGAATATAAAGCAAGCAGCTTGTTTCCCGCGAGGACAGCCAAGCGCAACGAACTCAACGTTTTGATTTTTTATTATATTATTTTTATTCCTAACAAACAGTTTAAGGTAGAACCCCTTTTGCTCAGCCCCTACCGGTGAATTAATATATACACGGTCGTAGAACATCTCCCGGAGTTTTACTCCCCCCAATCGATAGGCTGTAGAGAGTGCTTTCTCAGCCCTTAACCCTCTACCCTTCGCCACTTGCCCTCCGCCCCTCAATTAAAAGCCCATAACACATTGATTATTTTCCATTCTCCATTGATCTTACCAGCCTGGATATAATCAAAAAAATCGGGCATTTTATTGGTGCTGACTTTTGCGAGTGCGATGCCACCGGTGATGTCATAAATATCTACTTTGGCCTTAAACGGTTCAGAAGGGTTGTTATCGGGCATTTTCTGACCCATTTTGGTATATCCAATTAGTTCTTTTAGCCCGATGGTCATGAGTTTGCTACTACCGCTGCGGTTGTCGATGATCCTTTTTATTAAATCAGCAGACATGGCTTTGGCCAACCTGCTGCTGTCGGAGGTAAAAAATCCTTCCACATAATCCTGCGTAGCGGTTTTTATTGTAGCAGAATCTTGTTTGGATTGAGCGGAGACAGAAATGGACGATGTCAATACGACGAATAGAATTAATAGTTTCATTTTGGTTAAATTGAACTTAATTCAGGCTGGTGATCCTGTTTTCAATAGCTTGTTTATAATATTTTTTTCTTCATCATTGAGCTCCGGATCTTGGTCCAGCAGCGACAACGCTTTTTCATAATTCCACCTGGCCTCTGTTTTGTTATTCAATTCCAGATGTGCCCGACCCTGCAGGGAGTGAGGTACAGCAGCCTCCGGATAGGTATCGGCAAAAAGCGATGCCCACCCCAATAGGTCCTTATATTTGCCTTGTGAAACCATCTGCTGGCTTAGCTGGAAAAAGGTGCTGAAATTAAAAGGCTGCTCATCGTATACTTTCCTGGATTGAAAAATTGTCCGGAGGGAATCTATCCCTTGCCTTTCCCATACCGCAGTCAGTTCATACAATCCCGGTGGCAGAGGCACAGCAGGCCTTATCGATGTTTGTACCAGATCGATGGGCCAATCATTTTTGAACAATTTGGATTTACTTTTTTCATCCAGTTTTAATTTCCAGTTGAGATAAAGCTGAACGGATTGGGCTGCATATTCAAAACTGGACCAGGTGTTTCCTTTGTTTGCTTTTGGTAAAATATTTTTTAACCTTCTTTCCCATATCCCATAATTTAAAAAGTAGAATTCAGAGGACTGGGGATAGGATTGATATACCTTTTCAGCATGTTTGTATTTATAAGTCAGTTCAGGTTTTACATCCGGATGGGGAGTGTGGATGATCAACATGGACCCGGTAATCTTCTCAAGATGGTAATAGGATGATCGCTGGATAAGTGCTTCTTCAAAACCAGTAGTGATACCTCCTTCCAGGCTAATCATAGCACGGGCATCGGGATTTCGCATCTGCATGGCCAGAGCAAGGGTAGCATTAAATCCAATACCCATGATGGCAAAGTTCCGTTGGATCTTAAAATGAGATCGCATGTAACCTAAGGCAAATGACAGATCGGCCACACCAGTCTCCATTCCAATAAGATTAAAATCCATGGCAGTCGAATAGGTGCCTTGTAAGCCGGGTGAAACCACGATGTAACCATGTGAAGCCAGGTATTCACACATCAGATGCTGAAGGTGGAGCTGATCAGAATAAATGACCAATGGGAATTCACCCGCTGCGGGTAGTAAATCTTTAATGGCTTTGACATTCGACTGCACCAGATTTTTAAAAACCGGCTCAAACAGCGTGGTGTCGCCTCCCAGTTCAGACAGACTTTTATAAAATACTTTTTTTAAACTGGAAAGATTTTGGGCACCACCTTCAGATTGGAGCGAGAGATAGTCCTGATATTTCATAGTTGATTTTCCAGGGCCTGTAGCAGGATACCAGACATAAAGTTGAATCGACCTTCCCCTGCTTTCTTTCGATTGGGAAGGAGCAGATACCAGAGAAGGCCTGGTAAAATCAATTGTTTTTATGGATTGAAAACCTATCTGGAATTTCCCGTATTCCAATTGACGGTCCATCAATCCTTGTCCATAAAGGGCTGAGCTGATATATAAAAAGACGAGAAATAAAAAATTGCCATTCATTCCATTCTGTTTTTTCTCCATTCCATTTATTTTAAAACAAAAGTTCATGTGGTGGTTCTATTCCAGGAAGCCGGAGATAAATTACGCATTGCCCACGGTGATGGGTTTGATGTTCGAATGCTTTATTGATCCATGAAATCTTTAATTCATTGGATTTGCCTCTATTTAATAATTCTGAATCATCCATCTTTTAATTGATCATTGATCATTGATAATTGACTCTCTATATCCCTTTCCCTGCTTCCAAATTTTTAATCGCATCTGTCAATGATCTTTTATTTATATCATCCGATGCCTGGGTCAACGCTATTTTAGCGTATTTCAGCGCTTCCGGGTAATTGCCATTTGCGGATAACCCTCTCATCATACCAACAGGCGTAGGCCATTTGCCTTCATTTTTTTTGTAGTTGGTTTCAAAGATAGCCATGGCTTCTTTTACTTTTTTCTGTGCCAGGAGTTGTCTGCCATAACCATGTAATTCAAAGGCATTGCCTTTTTCTACAGCAAGGACCATCAACTTATCGGCTTCTTCTTTTTTATTCATTTTGGCCAGGATACCGGATTTGGTAGACAAGGCTGCAAACGTTTGAAGGCCGCCCAGGTTGGGTGAGGTGGCTGAGGCGATCCAGACATTGGCCTGGTCCAGGTTGACGTTGTTTTGTAAACACCAGTTGGCTGCAGCCTGCAGACTGGGTGGGTCAAAGCCCATGGCACCACTCACCTGGCTTTGGATGGATGCGAGGGTGGTTTGAATGATGTCTGTTTCCACCGTAAACGGAATCTTCCAGAATTCCCATTCCAGGACTATTTCTGCACTGCGATCCTTCTGATTGGTAAAGGTATATTCCAGTCGCTCTTTACTGACTGGTTGATTTTTAACTTGTTTAGTGGTCACATGCAACACATCCTGATTTTTATCGTAAAAATAACTGCCCCAGGCATTGAAGTTTTTATTAAAGATCAGTAAACAGGAATCGGCGTATACGGCAATCAAAAAAGCATATTTCCCGGCAGCGAGTTTTTTGCCATTTATCGTCACGTCATTCGAAAAGGATAAGGTGGTACATTCATTGGCACCAGCCCTCCAGGGTGATTCCATATCGGATCCAAAACCAAGTACGGTGTATCCAAACGGAACTACGGCTGTGCCCCAAATATTGCCTTCGCGGCCACGTACGGCAGGAGAATTATAAGTTATATGAATATCAGTGACTCCTACTGTCCTTCCGACGGAGGACTTGATATTGGTCACATTGGGATCGGGTATACGGATCAATTGGGCAAACAAACCGGATGTAGTTATCCAACCCAGGATAACAAGTAGGAAAGGACGATAATAAATTTTCATGAGCATTGGAATTAGGAGAAAAATAGATTGATGAATTTGAAGACTTAAATTTCCCACAAATTGCGGGATTACTTATTGGCTCATATCCCCCAATGCGGGTGAATTAGAAAAAACACCAGGATAGCCTGGCTGGCAATGAATGATCTTTTCAACCAGATTATTATCCTGATGAGTATCCTGGTATCCGGTTTCCTTTAATTTTGATTTTTTGGGAATCATGTGGCATCAACATTTTTAAACATCAATAATTACAGTATGAATTTTGACCTGAACAAATCAATAGCACTGTTGAAACGAACACCACCGGCCCTGGAGACTTTGCTCAACGACCTTGACGAGGATTGGCTGTATGGCCAGGAAGGAGAAAATACCTGGAGTCCGTATGTTGTGATGGGTCATCTTATTCATTCCGAAAAAACAAACTGGATTCCCAGGCTGGAAATTATACTCTCTTCCCGAGAGGAAATGACCTTCGGCGCATTTGACCGTTTTGCTCAGCTTAATGATTATAAAGACCAGACGATTAATGAATTGACTGCTGAGTTTAAAGCAAGGAGAAATAAAAGTATCGAAGCTCTCCAGGCAAAAAATTTGAATGCTGAAGACTTTTCTAAAACCGCTTTTCACCCGCAACTTGGAGCCGTTAATCTGAAACAATTACTTGCCACCTGGACCGTTCATGACTTAACCCATATGGCACAAATCGTTAGGGTCATGGCCAAACAATATACCGCTGAAGTCGGCCCATGGAAACAAAACCTCTCCATATTGAGAGATCGTTCCTAAGTCTTTTCCATATATGGTGATCTGGATTCATCCTCCATTTTGAATGGATGGATATGATAAACATTTTTCCATTTGGCAATTCACAAATTCCCCAATCCAGCTATGCGGTCGTGTAGATTTGTACCAAAACCGCACGGATTGTTGCAAAATCGTACACAAAAAAGGATACTAAAGTAGATAATTATTTGATTGTCAATAAGATACCACTTGGCTTTTTATTAGCACCAATCTTTGTTTAGGCACCGAATAAAAACTTAACTCTTGATAAAAAACTATTTTATTATTTCATTTCGTCACCTGTTTAAGCATAAGGTTTTTACCACCATCAATACCCTGGGCTTGAGTGTGGGCATGGTGGCCTGCCTGCTCATCTTGCAATACGTGCGTTACGAGCGCAACTATGATAAAATCAGCCCAAATACCCCACAACTCTGGAGAGCCTTCAACGAAACGGTGACCAATGGCCAGGTCACTACCCAGGACGGTAACACCCACTCTATCCTGGGTCCCAGCCTCAAAGCCGACCTGCCGGAGATCAGTGATTTTTTCAGATTATACAATCGCAATACCAACGAGGTGGTGTTTTATCTAGACAATCAGCCAGTCAAGATCAGGCATGCCTGGATGACTGATCCTGGTTTCCTGCGGCTGTTTCCACAGCGCTTCATAGCCGGGAATCCAGCGACCTGTCTTGTGGACCCCTGGAAAATGATCCTCACAGCAAGCGCTGCTCAGCAACTTTTTCCGGGTGTTAATGCAATAGGTAAAACGCTCCGGGTGCCAGGCGGACCTTTTAATGGGGACTATATGGTCGAGGGCATTGTGGCCGATCCCCCGCAAAACACTCATTTAAAATTCAATGTCCTTACCAGCTATGCCACGCGGTACGCAAAAGGGCATCAGGATGGCTGGGATAGTTACTGGGACTACAATTATTTTCAGTTGGCTCCGGGTGCGGACCCTGAAAAAGTGAGAAGCCAACTTGCCTCTTATTCAGATCAACACCTTAAAAATGAGGGTATCCGGTTAACCATGCAGCCTTTCGAAAGCATCCATTTACATTCCAACCTGACCTACGAAATCGAACCAAATGGCAGTGCCCGCACGGTGTATTTCCTGGGACTGGTGGCCGTTTTGATCCTAACCATCGCGTTTATCAATTATATTAATATGACCATAGCCCGATCCTTTGGAAGAGCACGCGAAGTCGGGATGCGAAAGGTAGTCGGTGCCAGGCAGGGACAATTAATAGGGCAGTTTATGATCGAGGGTTTTATGCTTAATAGTATGGCTATGCTGTTGGCGCTGATCGGACTGAAAGCCTTGTTACCCGTATTTGATCAACTTACAGGCAAACCACTGGCTGATCAGGGTTTTGATCTCCTGTTTTGGATCCAGGCAGGCAGTGTGTTTTTTGCCGGAATGATGATATCATGTGCCTACCCAGCATTGGTGCTCACGAGGTTTGCACCACTCGAAGTATTGAGGGGCCAGTCAGGTATTGTTATTGGTAGGCCAGGTGGTGCGGGTGTATGGCTCCGGAAAGGCCTGGTAGTTTTCCAGTTTGCGTGTTCGGCCGCGTTGATTTTTGGACTTACCGTGGTAAAGAAACAATTGAATTTCATGCAAAACCACGACAAAGGCCTGTCCTTAGACCAGATCGTAGCGGTAAAAATGCCCGATACTGACTGGCGACAGGATAGTCTAAACCGTGTGCGGATGAGTGGTTTCAAAAACCAATTAGCTCAAATCAGTGGGGTTCAATCCATAGCTTCTTCCAGCGTGGTGCCCAGCCTTGGCATACAATCGATTTCCGGCACCAGTAGCGGTCTCGTGCTGGCAGACAAACCTGGCGAATTGATCCCAGGCACTATCTATTTTATTGACGCTGAACCAGGTTTTTACGAAACTTTTGGTATTCGTTATCTCGCTGGTAAACCCTTTGATGCTGTGGATGAGCAGACTGGCAGACAACATATAATCATCAATGAGGCCCTCCTCCATTTGCTTGGTTTCCCTACAGCTGAAGCAGCCATCGGAGCAGAACTCGCCTACTCCCGCAATGTCAGTGACTCCCGGATGAAAATCGAAGGCGTGGTCGTCGATTTTCATATCGAAAGTCTGAAAGAGCCCGCACGGCCTACACTCTATTTCAGCCCGCCCAATGTCAATAATGGGTTTATTTCTTTGAAGCTGGGCACTGGGAATATAGCATCCCTGCTGGCTTCACTGGAGAAGGCCATGAAGGGGTTTTACCCTGAAAGTCCGTTTGAATATTGGTTTCTGGATGAACAGTTTGCAAGCCAATACGCAACGGAAAAACAACTGAGCCGGATCTTTGGGTTATTTGCAGCATTGGCCATTTTCATCGCCTGCCTTGGATTGTTTGGTCTGGTCAAGTTTACCGCCGAATTGCGCACCAAAGAAATAGGGATTCGCAAATTGTTAGGTGCTTCTGTTCCGCAATTGTCGGCTATGCTCTCGAATGAATTTTTGAAATTGGTATTGATTTCGTGTTTGATCACCTTTCCATTTACCTGGTGGATTATGAACAAATGGCTGCTGGATTTTGCTTATCGCACGGAGATAGGGTGGTGGATAGGTATACTTGCAGGGGCGGTGGTGGTACTGATTGCATTGACGACGGTAGGCTTCCAGGCGATCAAAGCAGCGATGGCTAACCCGACATCCAGTTTACGATCGGAATGAGAGGTTAAAGGTTAAAGAGGAAAGGTTAAAGAGGAAAGCCCTTAACCCTCTGCCTTTAACCCTTAACCTAAAGAGAATTTACAATCATTAAATTGTAAGACTGAATAGAGAGTGGTATGAGGCTGAGGTTGAGGTTGAGGTTGAGCCTTTGACCTTTTAACCTCCTAACCTTTGACCTAAAAGACTTTACAAACATTAAATTGTAAGACTAAATTGTAAAGTGGTCTGAGGTTGAGGTTGAGGCTTTTAACCCTTTGACCTTTTAACCCTTAAAGCGGCCTAATCCAAATATTTCTAAACTGGGTTTTATTATTGTGATCTTGTAATGAAATGGCATCATCACCATGGGCCGTTTTATACATATGTAATCCGATATATTCGGTAATCCCATTGATGGATACATTATTTTGGACCAATGCTCCATTGTGAAACGCGGTGATTCGTGCGGGGGCTTGTACGCTACCGTCTTCTTTGAATCGAACCGCCGTATAGACGATATCATAGACGTTCCATTCCAGCGGGCCTTTCATCGCATTCACCAGGGGGGCATGATCTTTATAAATGCTACCGGCCTGGCCATTGCGGTACGTGCGGTTGCCGTAGGAATCCAATACTTGTAGTTCGTACCGGTTCTGGAAGAATATCCCGCTATTGCCTCGGCCTTGTCCACCGCTTTCTACCGAGTCCGGTGCACTCCACTCAATATGCAACTGGCAATCACCAAATTTCATTTTTGTCTGGATACCGCCTGATCTGGGTACCACTTCCATATGATCGTTGTTTACTATTTTCCAGGGAGCCGGTTTAGTCTGATCTCGCTGACTTACCCATTGATCAAGGTTCTTTCCATCGAATAGAATGATGGCATCCGAAGGGGCATCCCCTAATTTTGCCGCCGGTTTAATCACCTTTACTTCGGGGTTCCAGATTTCCGTCATTTCTGGCTTCATAAGCATAGGAGATACTTCCGGAGGGGTGTTGATATAACCTTGTTGTGCGTATAAAGGAGCAGCAGAAAATACAACAAAAATTGTAAGGAAGAGGTAGCAACGTTTTGATTTCATACAGATTACGATTTGATAATTTATGCACAAACTTATAACTTATAGCCCACTTTTTTTAATCCGATTTCCAGGGACATGGTGGCAGATTAATTCAAATCCATCAGTTGGTCAGGTAGTCAGTTGGTCAGTTGGTCAGGTAGTCAGTTGGTCAGGTAGTCAGTTGGTCAGTTGGTCAGGTAGTCAGTTGGTCAGTTGGTCAG
>JAWXBI010000238.1:0-3248 GCA_034439915.1 Saprospiraceae bacterium
GGTTGGGGGTTAGGGGTTAGGGGTTAGGAAGGGATTTTGGTCATGACTTCAATTTGATATTTTACATGCTCCGGGTCCAGGACCTTTTTCCAATCTTCTTTAAAGATCAGTGGACGACCAATTTGAATGGCTTTGTAACAGGCATCTGAAAATACCCCTCCCGGGATCTGGTCAAAGCATAAAGCCAGGTCGATATTGATATGACCCATAAAAAAATCAAAAGCTGCTTCTTTAGGGATCCCCATTTTGACGACCTCGTCCAGGGCTTCGCGCATAGTAAACATAACTGCTCCAAGGAAGGTTTCAGCTAATCCTGGCTCGAGGAGAGCCATTTGTTCGACCGTGATCCGGTGGGCTCGGGTGACAGGGGCATACATAGTCTTAGCCAGTGCTTCGCCTAAGGCATAATGTTCATCGGGTCCTTGCATTAAGGCACAGACTATGGCCTGACGCGCTGTGATCCCCCCAAAATAATCGAAATGGATTTTAGGGTCTTCCTCCCAATTGAATACAGAAGGATGGGTCGGGTGAGACACAAAATAGGATATGTCTTCGCGTTTAGGAAGGTGACCACCGGCCGCTGCTGCGGGATCGAGGGTGAATATGATAGCTCCGGATTTAAATTTAGAGATCCACTCATTGGCAATTTTTCCAATATAAATATCAGGTACCGCCAGGATAACGACATCTGCATGCGGGATCACTTCTTCTGCCATTACAATTTCTATACTGCGTTGATTTAGCCGTTCTATACCGGCAGGACTAATTTCAACATACGACATGGTATAGTCTGAATGTCTGAGGTTGTCTGTGAGCCGGCAGCCCATTTTACCTCCGGCTCCGATTAAAGCGACTTTAATAGCTGACATTTTTTTATTTTTTATCCAGGCAGTGTAAAATAAGGTAAACTTTTTAAGTAATCTAAACCTACCAGTGCCCAATTTTTTTCAAGCTCCACCGTAGCATGAATATCCGTAGTAAATGGAACCCATTGTTCGAGTACTGTAGATTGACATCTACCATATGAACTTAATTTTTCCAGCAAGTTCGGTATTTCACATTGTCCCTGACCTGCCGGCATACCTGTTATTTCAAAGCCCATCATATGAGGTAAACGTTTAACTCTAAAGTCTTTAATATGAAGGTTGATGGTATAAGGCCCCAGGACCTCCAATACCTGATCCAATCCTTCTCCGGCGCCCAGAGAGTTGACCGTATCCAGGCATATTCCGATAAGGTCTGATCCGCATGCTTCGACAATAGAGGCAAATTCCCGGGCTTTTAGGCGATCGTGGTTTTCAATACCCAGATGGAGGTTTTGTTTTTTTAATTCAGGTAAAGTATCTTTCAACAGCGCTATTACCTCATTTATTTTGGGTTCGTATTGATCGCCATCGATGACAAATCTTAGTAGCGGTGATTTAAAATACGCGGCCAGGTTGAGGTAAGTTTCCAGGTGGGAGGGGGTTAACTTTCGGGCGCCTAGTTCGAGGCGTAATCCGTTAACGGTAATTTGTTTTAATTGGTCCAGCCTTTCATTGGAAAACAGGTGTAGCGGGATATTATCAGCTATTTGAAGGCAAGAAAGTTTATTTGATTGAGCAAATTGAACCAGATCCGATTCATTCATACGGTCAGGTGGTTCATATCCTGGAATACCCACCGACCAACCAAAAGCAAAACTACTGAGTCCGAGATGCATCTATGAATCGCTTAAATATTCAAAGCTAAGAAGAGAATGCTGAATAGAAGAGTCTGTAGCATTTTCGTTTTTAGTACAAACTTATTGTTTTGGATAAAATCCAATAGAGATTCAAAAATATTAGTTTGAAGTTTAGAAACTTCAAACCGCGAGAGGTCACGGCTAGCTTATAGAGGCGAAGCCGCCATCTTGGGTTTATGGCTACCCCAGTCTAAAGGCAGAGGGTAGCCTCTGCCCGGATCGGGTAGAAATGGAATAGAGTAGCTAAAGCCCCAACCTCGGTTTAGGATACCGCTAGCCTCAGGGGTAGGTCAGCCCCTGTCCGGATCGTGTGGCAATCCATCAGCCACCTTCGAAAACACGTAAAACATTTCAGTACCGATTTGATTTGAGCGCTCTTCGTATTTAATTTTTTCAAGGGGCGTCGCATCGAATTCCTTAGGGTCATCGTACCAAACCGGAATACGGACTCCGGCTCCGGGGATAAAAGGGCAATTTTCATCCGCCTGAGAACAAGTCATAATAGCAGCAAATTGTGTTGCCTGATTTACAATATCATCAAATAATTTAGAATAAGCCCGAATGGGTTTGGAATCAGGGGAATGTTGTATGCTATAAACCGGGTTGTCCCCGCCTATCCGCGTAACGGAAAATCCATCCCCAATAATTGTGCCGACGGCGATCGGATTAAATGTGGTCACTTCCGTACCACCGGAAGAACAATGGACCGGAATATGATAATAATCGGCAGCGGTCTGTGCCCAGATCTGAGCCAATTGACTCCTTCGTGAATTGTGGGTGCAAATAAAATTGAGGTGGACTTCCTGGTTGGCGTTTCTTTTATTCAGGATATAATCTATCAAAGGTTGAAGAATATTTTTTCGCTCCGGGGAAAGGTCCCCCGGTTTAAAAGCCGCAATGATTTCGGCCAGGTCAGGAAGTAATTGAATGGATGCCATATTGGTATTGAAGAAAACTCCACACTAACAACATCCCGAGCCCGGTGCACAACATCCTGCAGATGGTTGGGAAGTTTGAGCCAGATTTATTTTTAATTTTTCAGGCGGGATACTACAATTATCCTTGGCAAGACAAGTTGTATTCTTTGTGGTGAGTTCAAAATGGGTGCCATTAAATGCCAATCCATATTTGCCTATGGTATCGGATTGATATTCTACTTCTATTTCCAGTTGTTCGGAGTCTTCAATCCGCAAAGCCCGTTCTGAAAGACTGATGATGTCCATTAATTTTTTAGGAGCGATCCGGTGATCAAAATCATTGGCCTGCCATAATTGAAAATTGGCGGTTTTTTCGTTTCGAATAGTTCCCCCGCAATCAATAAAATGTTTATGGATAATGCCAATTTCGGTGATATGAAAATGCTGAGGTACAAAGGTTCCATCGGGAAGTTGAAACTTTAGTTGGTTTAAATTGGGGAGTTGGGATTTGATTTCTGAGAGGGTCATAGGAAAAAAGTTTAAGGGTTAAAGGTTAAAGGTTAAAGGGGGTGACTTACAATTCAACAATTCAACAATTCAACAATTCA
>JAWXBI010000239.1:0-22418 GCA_034439915.1 Saprospiraceae bacterium
CCCAAACGACTGCTCCAAAACCCATGGTCTCAACCTCAACCTCAACCTTTACCTTTACCTCAACCTTAACCTCAACCTCAACCTTTACCCCAGCCTTAACCTTATCCTCAACCCGCCTTCCGTAACCGGAATTCGGGCATGCCTTACCTCTTCTCCCCGCCCTGCTACTCAACTATTTCCCTTAATTTCGCCCCTCTTTATGACTACCAATCCTATCGTGGTGAATCCATTGGCCCAGGCCTACTTTAAAAGTGATCGGCTTAGCACCCTGAGTTATGCTATTCGGGGCCCCATCTTTGACAAAGCACATGAAATGCAGTTGGCGGGTCAAAACATCATCAATCTCAATATCGGCAACCCGGCCCCTTTCGGTTTGTTTACCCCGGATGAAATCGTACACGATATGATATTGAATATCGGTGAAGCCCAGGGGTATTCCCATCACCTCGGTATCTTCCCTGCACGCAAAGCGATCATGCATTATACCCAGAAGCAGGGTATACAGGGTGTGACCATAGATGATATTTTTATTGGCAATGGGGTGAGTGAATTGATCGTCATGACCCTGCAGGCCATGCTCAATGACGGTGATGAGATTTTGATACCCAGCCCCGACTATCCTTTATGGACTACGGCAGTGTCTTTGGCCGGGGGTAAACCGGTACATTATATCTGCGACGAAGCGAGTGACTGGACCCCGGATATCAAAGACCTGAAGTCTAAAATTACCAACCGGACCAAAGCTATTGTGGTGATCAGCCCCAATAATCCTACCGGTGCCGTTTACCCTAAAGAAATCTTACAACAAATAGCGGACCTGGCCGCAGAAAAAAACCTCATCGTACTTTCCGATGAGATCTACGACAAGATCCTTTTTGATGGGCATGAGCATACACCAATGGCTACCTTAAACCAGGATGTATTTTACCTGACCTTCGGTGGATTGTCAAAAAATTACCGCGCCACGGGATTCAGAAGTGGGTGGGTAATACTCAGCGGGGCCAAACACCGTGCCACTTCCTATATTGAAGGCCTTACCTTGCTGGCCAGCATGAGATTATGTGCCAATGTCCCGGCTCAATTTGCCATTCAGACTGCTCTGGGCGGATACCAAAGCATCGATGACCTGGTCGCACCTAAGGGGAGGATATATAAACAAGGCATGTATACCTATGGTAGGATCAATGCCATCCCCGGGCTCTCCTGCAGCAAACCCAAAGGGGCGCTCTATGTTTTCCCAAAACTGGATTTGTCGAAGTTCAATTTTGAAGACGATAATGACTTTGTATTAAAACTGCTCACTGAACATAAAGTGTTATTGGTACCGGGCACCGGTTTTAATCACCATGATACGGCCCATTTCAGGATCGTATTTTTAGCAGACACCGATATCCTCAATACCGCCCTTGACCGGATAGAACACTTGTTGGCCGATTACAGCAAGTAACTTGGCCTGATGGGTTATTGCACCATAGCTTCATATTTTGCGGCCTGGGTATTATCTCCCAGTAACCTGAAACATTTAGCTATCCTTTGATACAGGTCTTTTTGTTTGTTGCCAGCCCCTAACGCAAAGCCATATTGTTCCAGGGCTTTTTTATAATTTTTTTCATTTTCATAGACCATTCCTGACCATTTGTACGAGTTGGCGAGGTCGTATTTTTCTTCAATGAGTTTGGCGAATATTGGTTTGGCATCATTGGGTTTACCGGTATTGACATAAATCAATCCCTTTAACGCTTGATTGGGCATAAATTCAGGATGGTGTTTGGCGCTCTCCGTATTGTACACCTGAGCCTGAGACCAATTACCATTCTGAGCATAGATGTAGGCCAATTGAAACCATCCCCACTCACTCCTGGGATTGTATTTGAGAAATGAAGTCAGTTTTTGAATAGCCGCATTGGCATCATTGGCGGTGATGGCCCGCATGGCGGCGAGATCATCCCGGTTGCGCCGCTTATAGATAAAACAAAGCGGTTTGCCGTCGATCTTCAGGGTATACAATGAATCGCCTTTAGGGAAAATATTATTTTTTAATTGATAGGGGTGAATGTACATATTGGGAAAAATGGCATAGTCCCAGTCCGTGGTTCCCCGTTCATAATACCGCGTATATCCCGTCGAAACACTATCGTCGAATCCTTTAAAATATTCCGCGGTTTCCACACCGCCATTGGATGCAATGACCAGCTTGGTCCCTTTGGAGTGATGTTCCCGAATATATTCTTTGAGCCAGGAAGATCCTTGTTTTAAACTGTTCAGACTATAATCCCATTCATATTTACCGTAGGCCCCACCCGTACCTCCGATGGCTTCATTGTAATATAAATATTCAAAAGGATGATTGCGCAATACGTACTGAAGAGGATGCAACAATAAAATCAACACCATTCCCATCGACCAATACGAATGGTTCAGGGAGGGATTGGACCGGATCAGGCTATCCCATCCTATGGCCGAACAAATGGCGATGAAAGGAAAAATAAATAAAAAATGTCTCCAACTCCCATACATATTACCCAGTTTGAGGTATGAATAGATCAAAGGGAAAAGGAAACAAAACAAAAAGAAAAACACCAGGTATTTTTCAACGATCATTTTACGGGTAAAATAAAAATAGCCTATTAATGCGACCCCGATCCAAACAGCAACCGGAATGGTGATCAAGACATATTTAATGACATAATAATCCGGCATAGATGAAGAAAGCCGGTAGTTGGATTCAAAAATCTGATACAAAGCCACTGGGTGATTGCCCGAACTTTTAATGACTTCCAGGCAATGTTTGATCGGGGATACCAGTCCATATGGCCAGACCAGTAAGGAAAGCACAAAGGCGATGATCACTGCCCCGACAAGGAAAAGCGCAGGCCGCCATGCTGCTTTGTCAAGTTTAATTAGTTTGGGGATAGATTTGTTTTTTACCAAATGCATCATCGAATACAAGGCCATAAAAGCACCCAATAAGACCCCTCCTGCCAGTCTCGAGGCAAAACTCAAGGCCAGTGCCAGGATCACATACATGGTATATTTTCTGCTGACCAAAGGATAGTGATCCCAATATCTCAGGATAGCGTATACCCCAAATACCGTGAACGTGGATAAAGGAATGTCCCGGTGATTGTTAAAGACATTTCCCATATAGATCGGTGTCAATACCATCAGAAGAGTGGTAAATAATGCAAGACGGTACCCTCCCAGGCGCAATGCAATCAACGAAGCAAATAAAATGCTAAACCAGCCCGTCAGGGCATTGATGAGGTGGCGAAAGGTAAAATTTCGTTCCAAACCAAATGGTTTTCCAAATGCATATAAGGCATTATCAAATACCTGGCCGTTAAAATATTGTGGGTCTATTCCTGATTTAACCATGGAACTGGTATCGGCTCCCAGAGTAGCATAAAAGCGGTATACTTTTTCTGCCTGTCCAAGGTATCTGCTTTCATCGCTGCTGATTCCAACATTCATGGCACCCACAAGGGCATATAGTAAGCCCAGGGCTAGTAACCCGATATAAACCAATCGATAGACAAGTTGCAATTTTGTGGTTAAATCCAAACCCGGTATTCGCAATAAATTCCTGGGGGTTTTGATTTCAGATAGTAAACGATTGTTTATTTTTTCTTTTAGGCTTAAGGATGGAATGGCAACAGTTTCAGCGGGTATGATCCAGGACTTCTTGGTCAATCCTGACCGGCTCAGGTTTTCATTTATATTGGCCAGAAACTTAGCTACATTTTGTTTTTTGGCTTCTTTAGCCCATTTAAAATACCCTTTTGGAAAAAATGTGGTTGCCGTTGACCTGTCGACGCTTCCTTTCCGGCTGACATAATTAATGATGACGGGATGTTGAGGGTCGCCGGTGAGTTTGTATCGATTCCAATGTTCCAGGTCTGATTCCCAATTTGTGGCATTCAGGTCGATGACCAGGAGGTTTTTTTGCAGGAAAGCCAGATCCATTTCCTCGCCATTTCTCAGAGACTGGGAAGGTAAAGCGTCTGCCAGTTGGTCATTGTCTGTGAACAGTTTGATGGTATCAACGCCTTTAGTCTGATTTTTAATCTTATTCAGCGTTTCCTGAATGACCTGGGTTTCAAAATTGCCAGTATGGAGCAACAATACATTTAATGAAGGACTCACCGAGGTTTTTATCAAATCCGGATTGTTTTTTTGTTTAGCCATAGGGGTAGGGTGTTTAGGATGCTATTTGTTTTTGTTTCCTGATTTCGGAAGCTTTTATACTGTGCTTAATCAGGTTTTTTACAACCGGAGTGGCTTTTACATGTAATAGATATTCATAGGAAAACAACCCTTTAAATAAGGAGATTAGAAAAGCGTTGAGGTGGACGAGTGACCTCGACCAAAAATTTAAACCAAATGCCTCAGGATAAGGTGCAGGCAGTCCTTCCACGCTGATTATTTTCATACCGGATTGTTCACATAATCGCTGGATGGATCTTTTGGTATACAACCTTTTGTGGTTGAGGTCCAGGATACCTCGTTTGCCATAGTTAAACCCGCCAAACAACAATTGAAAGCGGGTAATAAAAAATCCAACATTCGCCGTCAGCAAATAAATTTCAGGATTGGACAATTTTATATTTTCCCTCAGTTGATCGAGGATTTTTTCAGGGTGTTCAACGGTTTCCATGACATCCATCAAAACGATGACATCATATTCATCATAGGGAATAGAATGTGGCAGCTCAGGCAAATCCGATTGCAGGTAATGCGTGAAACGTTCCGGATAAAGTGTGCTTCGGGAATCTATACCCGTCACGGTGCACCCTTTCTTTAATAATTCCATGGAGATCAATCCCATGCTATCGCCAAGGTCGAGCACCCTGGTACCCGGAGCAATTTGATCAATGATCTTGGTATGCGATGATAAAAAACCGGATTTGAGCCGATACGGGGTATCCATGGCGTCCAGGTCATATTCCCTTTTATAAAAAATGCCGAATTGTTGCAGGCGGCTGTGTATGGATGCCTTCATGATATTATAGGCATACTCGGTGCCATTGACATAACATACCTCATCGCCATAATGGGTGGGTATCGGAACTTCCACAATTTTCATCCGGGCCATGACGAGTTGTATGATGATCTGGGTGTCAAAATGAAAATCATTGGAATTTCGTTCAATGGGCAGTTTGGATAAAGCAGCGACTGCATAGGCCCGATAGCCGGAATGAAATTCGGACAACCGGGTTCCTAAAATCCGGTTTTGAACCTGGGTTAGGATAATGTTACCGACGAATTTATAATAGGGCATTTTGCCTTTGAGCGCATCGTGTTTGTTCAACATCCGGGATCCAAAGACGGCATCGGCTTTGCCCTCTGCAATCGGAACCACCAATCGATCAAACTCTTCGGGAGCATATTGTCCGTCCCCATGTAATAACAAAACGATATCAAAGCGGTGCAGCTGTGCATAATGATACCCAAGTTTCTGATTGCCACCATACCCCTGGTTTACAGGGTTGTAGAGCACGGTCAGGTTGAGATTTAAGTTTTGTTTTTGGTACTCTAAAGCCCGCTCAAAGGTTTTATCGCGAGATTGATCATCGATGATCAGGATTTCATAGTCGTATTTTTCTAGGGTTTCTTTGGGGATGCGGTGCAACACTTTTTCAATGTGGCGTTCTGCATTATAAGCTACGATAAAAATAAGCAACCTCGGATGGGCATACATGTACTCAGTTCTTTATCCAACGTAAAATTATGAAAATATTGATATGTTTGACCATTACTTTCAAAGCCTGGGATCCCGGTATGCCGGCTATCACGGATTGTGTGAAGTAATGTAATAACCGGCTACCCGGCCGTTAACCAACCCGGGTATAAATTGAACTTTTCAGCGATGTCGAAATACTTATTATCTGTTCTGATGCCGGCCTATAACGAAGCTGCTACTATTTACAGGGCATTGGAAGCTGTGGCAGGCGTGCGGTTAGCGGAAGAAGGGCAGATGGAAATTTTAGTGATTGATGATCATTCAACCGATGATACCGCAAATGAAGTCAGCCGGTTTACCAAAACCTATCCGGAAATAAATCTCCGCTATTTCAAACAAGGCACCAACCAGGGTAAAGGCGCGGCCCTGCACCTCGGTATCCTGGAAGCCAGGGGGGACTTTACCCTGATACAGGATGCTGACCTGGAATATGACCCTAATGAATACCATTTATTGTTAAGACCTATTTTAGAAGGTAAGGCAGATGTAGTTTATGGTTCCAGGTTTGTAGGCGGAAAGCCTCACCGGGTATTGTTTTTTATGCATACGATAGGAAACAAATTGTTGACCTTCCTTTCCAACTTATTGACCAATATCAACCTGACAGACCTGGAGACTTGTTATAAAGTATTCCGGACGGAACTGCTCAAAAAAATTAAGCTGAAAGAAAAAAGGTTTGGATTTGAACCGGAAGTGACCGCTAAAATTTGCAAAATCCCGGGAGTGAGGATTTATGAAGTGGGTATTTCTTATTATGGCCGGACCTATGCTGAAGGAAAAAAAATAAACTGGAAAGACGGGTTCAGGGCTATATATTGCATTATCCGGTACAATGTGTTTTGATCCGAATAAATAAAAAAAGAATTGATTCAGGCGGGATATTAGATATCCACCTTGGCATACTTGGCGTTGGCTTCGATAAATTGACGTCTGGGTTCAACTTCGGATCCCATCAGCATCGAAAAGGTACGGTCGGCTGCTGCCGCATCATCTATACTTACTTTCTTAAGTATCCGTTCTTTAGGGTCCATCGTGGTGGACCAAAGCTGATCCGCGTTCATTTCCCCTAAACCTTTATATCGCTGAATTTTTACATTCGCCTCATTGCCTCCTTTGGCCAGAGTTTCCACCGCTTTTTTTCTATCCTCTTCTGTCCAGCAATACTGTTGTTGTTTACCCCTGGAGATCAGGTAAAGGGGTGGGGCGGCTATATAGATAAACCCTTTTTCAATCATTGATCTCATATACCTGAAAAAGAAAGTCAATATCAGGGTGACGATATGGCTGCCATCAATGTCAGCGTCGCACATGATAATCACTTTGTGGAATCGCAATTTATCTATGTTCAACCGGCGTTCGCCATCTTTCTCTTCAATCCTTACCCCCAATACATTAAAAATATTTTTAATCTCCTCGCTCTCGTAAATTTTATGTTCAAACGCTTTTTCGACGTTCAGGATTTTACCTTTCAATGGTAATACCGCCTGAAAATTCCGGTCCCTGCCGGTCTTGGCCGTACCCCCTGCACTTTCACCTTCCACGAGGTAGACCTCACATTCTTCAGGTCGGCGACTGGAACAATCCGCAAATTTGTCGGGTAAGGAAATCGAGCTTAATCCTTTTTTACCGATGATCAGTTCACGTGCTGCACGTGCCGCCTCACGGGCCCTGGCCGCCAGCATGACTTTTTCCATAATGCGTTTGGCATCGCCCGGATTTACCTCCAAATAATGTTTGAGTATATCTCCTACTGCGTGGGACACTACCGTTGTTACTTCATTGTTTCCCAGTTCCCCTTTGGTCTGTCCTTTAAACTGTGGTTCTGGGATCTTGACTGAAATCACGGCGGTCAGGCCTTCCCGGAAATCTTCACCGGCTACTTTAAACTTGAGTTTGGCAAAATAACCACTGGATTCCCCGTAATCGGAGAATACTTTTGAAATAGCCATCCGAAAACCGCGAAGGTGGGTTCCGCCTTCCCGGGTATTGATGTTGTTGACAAAACTGTAAATATTTTCATTGTAACCATCATTGTATTGCATAGCTACATCGACTTCGATATTGTCTTCCTTGCCCTTTACGACTATCGGATGCTCAATTAGCGGGGTACGGCCTTCGTCGAGATAGGTGACAAATTCTGCTAATCCACCGGTGGAAAAAAAGTCTTCGCGGATGGGCTGTCCATCGTCGTCCAATTCCCTTTCATCAAACAATTCCATTTTAAGGCCGGGGTTGAGAAAGGACAATTCATGCAATCGGTTGGAAAGGGTTTCCCTTTTGTATTCCAACATTTCGAAAATAGTATGATCGGGTCTAAACGTAATCGTAGTACCGGTCTCTTCGGAATTGCCTACGATGTTGACATCGCTCAGTGGTTTCCCCTTGGAATATTCCTGGACCCAGATCTTGCCATCGCGTTTGATCTCTGCTTTGAGGTGTTCACTGAGGGCATTGACGCAGGATACCCCTACGCCATGCAATCCCCCGGAAACTTTATAGGTATCCTTATCAAACTTACCCCCCGCATGCAATACGGTGAGGACGACTTCAAGCGCCGATTTTTTCTGTTGTTCGTGGTAACCGGTAGGGATTCCTCTGCCATTATCGCTGACGGTAATGGAGTTATCGGGGTGGATCGTAGTGACAATATGGGTACAATAACCGGCCAGGTGTTCATCAATAGAATTATCTATAACCTCCCACACCAGGTGGTGAAGTCCTTTGGTATCGGTAGACCCAATATACATACCAGGCCTTCTTCTGACGGCTTCGAGGCCTTCCAGCGCCTGTATGTTTTTTGCGGTATATTCACCCCGGTTTTGTGTCATTTTTGATGTGGCAGTAATTGGGTGCAAAATTACACATTTTGGAGGAGAATATATTAAAATAAATCGAAATAGTTTTGGGGTCGATGCAATCTAAATTTTTGTATTTTAAAGATCTATACATATACAATTATTTTATATTTTAAGTATGGATAAGACCTTCATTTATACCCTGTCCGGCAAAGATATACTAGCCAAATCCCTGCTTTTTCAATACGCTGAATTTAAAAAATGGGCCTGGTATGGCGATTTGGGAACCGGTAAAACCACGCTGACCAAATCGTGTTCGAAATTATTAGGTTCCGTGGATGCGGGGTCGAGTCCTACGTTTTCAATAGTCAACCAATACCAGACGATCCGGCATGAATCTATCTGGCATCTGGATCTTTACCGGCTTAAGAATACCGAAGAAGCGTTTCAAGCCGGAATCTATGAACTGATCCGGGGCGATGACTATTATTTTGTAGAGTGGCCTGAATTGATTGAAGATTGGATGGACGACAGCTGGTTGAAGCTATACATAGAGGCACTGGATGATGAAACCCGCGTGATAAAAGTAAATTCCTTATCCCCCGGCGCTATTCATCATCGTTGAGGAACAAGACAGGGATCGGACTGTCAATGACACTCTTGGGTGTCGGACTGGCTTCAAAAATATGTTCCAGGAAACCCCTTTTCCTTTTAATGATACATAACAAATCGAAACTGCCTTTGGAAAACTGATCTGCCAACGCATCAGAAAGGGTATCTACCTTCAACTCCTCGTAATCGTATTGGCGATGTTCAAAAATCAAATCCGGTGAATACGCTACCGGGCCCGTTAAGGTGCCGGTGACATGGACGGCATGGATTTTGGATTGGAAGGCGTCGGTCAGTTCAAGCAAAGGGGAAAGGATATCGAATACGCTCTTATGCAGTCGTCTGAAAAGGAAGAGGATATTGGTGATCCGCCGGGGCGCGTAAAATTTGGGAACGGCGATTACAGGTATTTCCTTAAATTTAATAATACTCCCTGCCACTTTTCCCAAAAAGTAATTATCCGTACTGTCTTCTCCTTGTGCACCTAAAATAATGAGGTCTACCCCATTGATTTCTGCCTGGCGGCTAATGACGGTATAGGGTTCGCCCCTCGCTATTTTTGACAGGATAGGGACCGATGTTTTTTTCTTGTAGGGGGCAATGAATTTATCCAATCGGTAAATGGCATCTTGTTGAATCACCTGGTTGACGGATTTAAGGCCTACCATTTTTTCCATAAAATCAATAACATTCAATACCAACAATTTGCAATTCAGGACTTCGGCCGTTTGCATCGCAAATTCCATGGTTTGTTTAGAGCCAGGACTAAAATCTATGGGGACCAGTATTTTTTTCAAGTTATAGATTGGATTAGTTTTCAAATTTACAATATCCGGAGGGAAATCGATGTCCTGAATTTATCTTTGGTATATATTTCATATGTAACCATGAGCGATCATACCATTTCTATTGAATATTGCCCCAAATGCAACTGGCTCCTTCGGGCAGCTTATTTTGCCCAGGAGTTTTTATCCTCTTTTGAAGAAGATCTGAAAAGTGTAACCCTGGTCCCCAGCCACACCAACGGGAGTTTTATTATACATGTCGATTTCATCAAAATTTTTGACCGGAAGGAATATGGAGGTTTCCCGGAAATAAAAGTATTAAAACAAAAAATAAGGGATATCGTGGCGCCGCACAAAAGCCTGGGCCATGCGGATACTCCTTCGCATAACAAATAAGGTGAAATCAATAATCCTTTGCGGAGGGCAAAGCAGCCGCATGGGTGCCGATAAAGCAATGGTAGTGTGGCGAGGGAAATCCATGGTCAGTTACAGTATGGCCTTGTTACAAGGATTTCCTTTTGAATGCGGTCTATCGGTCAACCCCGTTCAATTCCCGATTTATCAGAGTATGTTTCCAAACCTGACTATCCTGCCCGATGAACCTGGATCAATTTACCAGGGACCGCTGAAAGGGATGTTAAGCGCGTCCAGGAAGTATCCGGATGAAAATATATTGTTTATAGCCTGTGATCTTCCCCTGATTAAACCGGAGCTGGTGCATAGACTGATCGAAACCTATCAATCCAATAAGGGTTATGAAGTGTACTTATTTTCAAAGGATGGGGAGTACGAACCCTTGCTGGGGATCTATTCGTCTCTAGCCTTAAAAAACCTGGACCGCCCTTCAGCCGTCCCGCCCCGATCCGGCCTGAGGCATCTCCTCCGGAAACTAAAAGTGTATAGCCTTGATCTCTCCGCAGAAGAGCGGGACCAATTTAAAAATTTTAATACAGCAGAGGATTTAAGGGGAGAGTAGGACTGGCTCGAGAGAAGATAGATCTATCTTTTGGAAATACCGGACATCCGAATCACAAACAGAGCACACGATATTGTCCAGGGAATCTTCATCCAACGACCCGGTAGAACCTTTCAGGCCAGGGCCTGCCAGGGTCAGGCATCTGGTGCATTGCAGCACATAAATGGGTTCAGATTCCGGTACCGAAGAGGTTACAACTGGGTTTACCGGTTCATTCCGTGCGGCTGTGATGGTTTGTGAACGATAATAGGAATCAATGCACAACATCAGCTGATCAGCCAGCAGATAACGGAATAGGCCGGAGCGAAATTTATATTCCGTTCTTTCATTGGGATTAAAATTTTTAGCCACCAATATATCGTATACAGGCAAGCCACGTATCCCCAACCAATTTACCAAGTACCTTTTGTTGATGAGGATGCTGCTGAACACTTCGGATTTTTGTCTTGTTTTTATACCAAAACAAATACCATGGGTCCGGACATCATCCGTATTAAACTGATGGACCAGGTGTTTTTTCAATTTCAGACCATCGGGGCTATGGTCTTCCAATTGAAAATTGAGCTCATTCAACGCATGCCTTATATTGATATGATGCCGGGCCAGGAGCAGATCCCATCCGGGTTTGTTTTTTTCCCCGATGCCCTTGATGATAATGGACTTCCACGGAGTAATACACAATTGGCCGATGTGGGATTCACGGGCCAGGGCACAAAGGTCCTGCAAAAAGGGAAGCGCATAAGTTTCATTTCTTTGATAGATACCGAGCCAAAAACGGTCGTTATATGGATTAAGACCTTCATAATATGGCAGAGTAAACTCGGGCAGGTTTAATTCATGCTCTTTTTCCCGGGTAATCCATCCCGACCGTTTTAATCGTTTCTTGAGGAAAAGAACGGCAGACTCTAACTGATCCGGCTGCGTAATAGGGTGATCGCTCAGAAAGTCATCCAATACCCTGGAATAGGCCATGAGATCATTGGTATACACCATTTCCTCCCAGGACAAGATAGTATTGCCCTTAGGCAGTCTCAGGTATAAATACCAAAAATGAGGCGCACTGTCCGATGCAATCCAATTGATATTGCCGGTAAAAAAAGGAGTAAACGACTGGTTATAATCATTGATATTGATTTTAAGGCGTGGTTTGAAGTCCATCGAATCCAATATGTCCTTATAAACCCCTTCACTCAGCCAGCTGTGTGTATTAAAAATTTCTGCACCAGGATAAGAACTTACCACATTGGGACATTCTTCCGGATTCCTTTCAAAGGGGATAGCTGTTTTTTCAATGGCGGAATAAAACAGGGAAAGTCTTGATTTATCGACCTGAAAATAAATGCACTGCCGCAATCCGAATTGAATACCAGTGATATCCATAGATTTTAGTACTGCAAGCAATGAAACCAGTTTACCCGTAGGGAGGATTCCTCCATGGCAATTGACCTTTATCGTCACCGATGATTTAAATAAGTTGCTCACGGATTTTTTAGCCTGGCGGTTTAAGAATTCCGAATTCCACCAGGGCAGGAATTAAATTTTTACTTTCATGATCTTTCCGTATCAGTTTGGACAATGCAAACCGCTCCAGATCCGTCAGGTCTTTCCATTGAGCTTCGTCGATTTGATGTCCAAGATCCATCAATCTTTCATTCAGCAAATCCAATATCCCTGCAGGTATGTCAGGCATTCTGCCGATGAGAGGCAACCGTGTCAATTCGAACCACCCATGGTGTTTCAGCAATTCGATCAAAAAGATTTCATATTGTTTAAATTCATTTTTTTCCCGGCAAGCCAATATGGATAATTGATACCGGTCAAACCAGCTAAACCTGGACCATTGCGCCAGACTCAGTTTAATCCCTACTGTATCCAGCTTATAGCGCACGATCATGGGAATGCACTGGATAGCTTGTACGATAAATTCTTTTTCAAAATCAAAACAGAATATATCCTGTTCGGCGATTTCCTGGGTTGTAATAGAAGAAGGGTTCATGCTAAACCGGGGCTGATTTTTGAAGGGCTTTGATATAAGCTTCGAATATTTTTTTTGCTTCCGGCCTGCAGCTACCACAACCTGTTCCGGCTCCGGTCAGTTGGGAAAGCTGTAAAAAATCCCGGCAACCTGCTTCCATTTTTTGAACCAGATTCCCTTCCCCGACGGAATTACAACTGCAGATCAGACGGCCGGTCACGGGTTCGGGGGCCTGGCCATTCCGGAGTAGGCTCAGGCGTTTTTCACTTAATTCTATTTTATTGGCTATCAGGTTCCGGTATTCTAAAAATTCGGCCTTGTCTCCGATGAGGATCGCTCCTACCAGCCGGTCCTTAAAGACAATGCATTTTTTATAATACCGCTGTGCTTTATCGATAAAAATTATTTCTTCATATCCAGGCTTAAGATCTGGGATTTCCACCTCTCCCAGGGAACACACATCCAGGCCTTGAATTTTAAGTATGTTTAGTGAAAGTGATCCCTGGTAATATTTTCCAGGGTCACCGGAAAGATGATGGGCCAGGATTTCTCCCTGGTGTTCAGCGGCTGACGTAGTGCCGTATAGTTTGCCCTGAAATTCTGCTATTTCGCCGATCGCATAAATGGACGGATCGCTGGTTTGTAGAAATTCATCCACCCTCACCCCTCGCCGGCACTCCAACCCCGAGGCCTTTGCCAATTCAATATTAGGTTGTGTGCCGATAGCCAGCAATACGATATCACATTCCAGGACCAATCCGCTTTTAAATTTTATACCGGTTATATTTTTCTGTCCCAGGTAACGATCAATTTCATCGTTATAATAAATTTCAATTCCCCTGATGTTCAGGGATTCATGTAACAACTGACTTCCCACCGCATCCAGTTGCCGGTCCATCAAGCGGGAAATCCGCTGAACTATAGTAACCTGCACTTTTTTTTCGCTTAAAGCAGCTGCCACCTCTATACCTAACAAGCCACCTCCGATGATGACGATTCTATTGCCGGTCGACTTAAAAAATTTTTTAAAATGATCTGCATCCTGCCTGGTGCGTAGGGTAAAGATACCCTGGAGCGCCGGCAGGTCTCTCAAAGTGGCAGCCCGGCTACCTGTTGCAAGGATCAATCTATCATAGCTATGCAGAACACCGTCCGAATCAATAATCGTCTTAGTGTGATGGTCTATAGTCGTTATACCTGTGCCCCGGTGCAGCGAAACCCGATGGTCTGATTCTTCCTGTTTATCCATTTTGACCAGGCCAACCCAGTCCAATTGATCTGTAATATAATCCGGTAACAAAACCCTGTTGTAGAAAGGCTGATTTTCTTTACTGAATATTTCAATGGGATCGGAGGTATTTAATTTTCTGTAGGCCCGGACAAAACCATAAGCCCCGGCCCCGGCCCCAACAATTATTATTTTTTGTTTTGGCTTTTTATAAATACCGATCTCTACTGCTGAAAATTTAAAATCCGGTTCTTTACTCCGGCTATCTACGAGTTTATTGGTCAGCTGGTTGACCCTTTGATCACCCCGGTCAAAAATTTTCCCCCAATGCATAGGAATAAAAACCACTCCGGGTTTGATGGATGAGGTCAGTTTTGCTTTTAATCTTATCCGTCCCCTGCTGCTCTGTACTTCCACCAGTGAATGATCCTCAATAAATCGTGGAAAAGCATCCGAGGGATGTATTTCAACAAACGTTTCTTCCACATGTTGATTCAACCGGTTGACCTTACCGGTTTTACTCCGGGTATGCCATTGATCCCGGACACGGCCGGTGGTCAGTATCAACGGAAATTCTTTGCTCAGGGATTCAGATAAGTTTTCGTCGGGACAGGCATGAATCATGGCTTTGCCGGATGGGGTATAAAACTTATGATCTTCAAATAGCCTTGAAGTGCCTTGATTTGGAATACCTTCGGTTGTACCTGTTTTTGGATAGGGCCATTGTACCGCTCTGATTTTTTTTAAAATGTCGTAGTTCAATCCGCTGATATCAATATGTGTCCCTCCGGTAAGTGCAACATGTTCATCAAATATGGCAGATGCATCGGCAAATCCAAATCCCGGAAACTGCATTTTATTCGCAAAACGGCAAATAATCTCTGCATCCGGTATGGCTTCACCCGGAGGATCAGTTACTTTTTCCAGCCAGGTGATGTATCTCCCCGCATTGGTCATGGTGCCTTCTTTTTCCGCCCATGCCGCAGCCGGCAGGATCACATCGGCATATTTTAATGTCTCTGCGGATCGGCTGATTTCCTGTACAACAACAAACTTTGCTTTTTGCAAAGCCTGTTCAGCCTGTTGCACATTGGGCAGACTCACAAGAGGATTGGTGCAGATGATCCAGATTGCTTTGAGGTTTCTGGATTCCAATGCATCAAACATTTCGGTTGCTGTCAGCCCTGGCTGAGCAGCTATTTTTCCAGGCATAATGTTCCAGAACCGTTCCACTTCACGCCGGTGTGACTCATTCAATAAGTCCCGGTGGGCTGGTAGCAGATTGGACAGTCCCCCCACCTCACGTCCTCCCATGGCATTGGGCTGACCCGTGAGTGAAAATGGGCCGGCTCCCGGTTTGCCAATCTGTCCAGTAATCAAATGTAGATTGATGAGTGAGAGGTTTTTATTTACACCGACTACACTTTGATTGAGGCCCATGGTCCACATAGACAGATAAGCTTTTGATTGGCCAATCCAGGATGCCGCCAGGTATATATCCTGGACTGCTATGCCGCAGATTTCGGCGGCTTCTTCTATAGTTCGCTTGAAAACCCGGGTCTTATAATCTTCAAACCCTGATGCATGTTGCTGAATGAAATACTGGTCAGTATATCCCTGTTCGATAATAACCCGCCCAAGAGCGTGGTGAAGGGTAATATCCGTACCAGGGTTTAATTGGAAATGTAAATCCGCCAGATCAGCCGATTGGGTTTGTCGTGGATCGCTGACAATAATCTTGAGGTGGGGGTTGTTTGCTTTAGCCTGTTCCACCCTCCTCCAGATAATGGGGTGGCACCAGGCTGGATTGGCTCCGGCAACGAACAATACATCGCACAATTCTATATCATCATAAGTAACGGGGACACAATCTTCTCCAAGGGTTAATTTATAGCCTGCCACCGCACTGCTCATGCATAAGCGGCTGTTGGTATCGATATTATTACTTCCGATAAATCCTTTAATCAGTTTGTTGATGACATAATATTCTTCAGTAAGGCATTGACCACTGGCGTAAAAAGCTACGGAATCAGGTCCGGATTTATCTATTAAAGTTTTAAAAACAGCAGCGGTACGGGTTAGGGCCATGTCCCAACTGACTCGACGGAGGGGTTGATTCCTGTGATAACGCATCTGTGGGTAGGTTAATCGATCCGTTGTATCATTTACCGTATAGTGCAGATTTTTCCCCTTACTGCACAACATGCCATAGTTTACCGGATGAGTCACATCACCTTCCAGTTGTATTTGTTCGTTATGGTCTTTTTCCAGGCTTATTCCACAGCCTACTCCGCAATAACAACAGGTCGATTGATATTTTTTCCGGTACATGTACTGGTGCCTTTTAGCTATTCATTTTTTACTGAAGGGTCGGCTTCAGATCAGGTGAGAATCGGGTTTCAGGAGTTGATTTGGCAAAGCGGGTCAGAAAAACGATAGCAGCTACGCCGATGGCAATAAAACCAATGTACCGGAATGCTTCGGGATAGCTGAGGTCTTTACTTTTAAATAAAAAGCCGAATATCATTCCCCCAATATTGCCCCCTGCCCCCACTATCCCGGAGATCAGGCCAACATTTTCGGTATTGACAAAAGGAGTGATGGCATAAGTTGCTCCATTGGCCATTTTAAGAAACAAGGCAAAAGTGATCATAGAGAGTATGGCCATATTAAAACTCATGGCTTGGGAAAAAAACAATAATCCAATACCTTCCAACAAAAGCATGGATGCCAGCAAACACCCCTTGCCCTGAAGACCATGGATCCGGCCAACCTTGTCTGCAAATATGCCACCCAAAGCTCTTGCAAAAATGTTCATAAACCCAAATGTGCCGGCCCAAAAACCGGCAGAGCTCTGTGATAGTTGATATTCCTGGACAAAATGCAGGGCAGCGACATTATCAAAAGTAATCTCCATCCCAAAACACACGGCATAGGCCAGGGTCAAAGCCCAGATCCTCCAGTCTTTCAGAATAGTATAGTCTGTTTTCTTTTTCTCCCCGGCAACTCTGGGTATTTCGTCATAATTACCCATCGGGGTGTCCCGGGTGTAAATAAAGTATAAATAAGCCATGATCAGCATCATGGCTCCCGGTACCAGCATGGCATATCTCCAGGCCTCACCTCTGGTATATCCAAAACTTACAATGACAGCAAATATGACCGGCATCAGCATATTGGTAATCCCTCCCCCAAGGTTACCCCAACCCCCGGCGATGGCATTTGCTGTGCCTTTAATATTGGAATCAAACATCATCGAGGTATGGAACTGAGTGATGACAAACGAAGCGCCAATAATACTGATGGCCAGCCGAAACAATAAAAAACTGGTATAACTCTGAGCCAAACCTACGGTCATGACTGGAATGGATCCTATCAGCAGAAGCGCAGTATACGTCTTTCTGGGTCCCCAAGTATCACACAATTTACCAATCAACAGCCGAGCAATGATGGTACCCGAAATCGATGCAATCACAATATTGCCGATCTGGGATTTATCCAAACCCAGGTCCGCTTTAATCGTGGGCATCAGGGGGGCCAAACCAAACCATCCAAAAAAACAGACAAAAAAAGTTAACCAGGTCAGGTGGAAGGTGCGCATTTGTATTCCCTGGAAAGAGAAGATGTTGAGGTGAGTCAGTGGTTTATTGTTCATTGTCATAGATCGTTTTATTTAGGTCTGGTTCAATTTTTTAAGATAAAATCCGGCTTAATATTGATTTGTACATAAGCCCACTTTGAGGTGGGTTTATAAGATTCATCATCCAGGTTTTTGACAAATCGCATGGAAGCTGAATTGAACAATGCAGCCAGGCCAACCTCCAGTGTTGTGTATTTGTTGAGCACATAACTATTGATCCAATCCAGTTCAGTACCCAGATAATTTTTTATGGCTCCCCCTTCTGTATTTTGGGATTCTTGCTGTAGGTAAAAAGCATGGACATCCAGTCCAGAGCTTAATCGTTTTTTCCTTGCTACCCACCTGGTCTTGAAATACATATCCTTCAATCCCCCGGCCGGTGCGCCCGTTCCGGTATAGAAATAGTCCAAATACCCCCAATGCCTGTGCGGCGTACCATATAAGGGATCAAAGCGATGGCTCTGTTTGGGAGGGGTAGAAGTTTTATTTCCAGACAATACTTCATAACCCAGGTTGTAGCCAAAGGATTTGGTCTGAAGAGACGCCATCAGTGAATAATGATAGGCGTTTAAAGGCAGGCGATCCCGGTCTCTACCCGACTGATAGTATGCTGCCAGCTGAAGATTAAATTTTCCAATTCCATTGATGTCTGCCAGGTCCCTGGATGCCATCATACCATAAGTAAATCGGTTGGTAAGTCCGGAATAATCAAATGGATAAGCCGGTGTACTTTTTACAAATCGCCTGCCATATACAAAACCCCCGTCGAGTGGGACGGAATCCAGCTTATATTTTCCAAACCGGTCATTAAAAAACAGGAAGGAATAACTCGAAGTCGAAGATTTGTATACCAGATAGAGGTGGGTAAACGATTTGTAATCCTGACTCGGACTATTGATGCCCGAACTATTTGAATAAGCCGGAGATCCGGTTCGCGCACTGTTGTTATAAATATTACCCATAGCAGTGAGGGGGACCATTCCCGCTGGATTGGGAACGATGACCCCGACGGAATTTTTGATGTAAACCGGCAAATTCCCCGGGAGGTAGGAAGTACCGGAAATCCCGGTAGCATCCGAATTTTGATTATAAGCCTTTCCAATTTCTAACTGCCATTGAGACTTCCTGAATCTCAACAAAGCCATATCATGGTGTCTACCTTGTTGCAGCCAATCCAGGTTGCCAATCAATCGTGCGTCATCGTAGTTCAGTTCTTGTCTGCCAATTTTTAAACTGGCATTTACAGCAGTGGCTATTTTTTTTAAACTATCCCGTTGAGGACTCAACCTTATTTCCGCCCAGCCTTCATGCAACATCAAACGGGAGCCATCGGCATTGGAAATGGTTGAGGCATCCTGCCCCCATACCCGGATATCCTGAATACTGACTTTAAATAGCATTGGGTCCACCTGGTAGTTAAATGACATCCTGGTTCGTTGGGAAGTAAAAGCCGCTGTCATGGAACTTTGTTTAACAGGGTTGCCATACCCATCCCTGATTTCGGTTCGGGTGCGCAGTTGTCCCGAAACGGAAAACTGTGATTGCCCTTTTGTCCTAACCAAAAGGAAGAAAATAATGGTCAGGAAAGCAGGGAGAATCCACCCACTAAATGAATAGAGTGATGATAATCGGATAGTGTTTAATCTTATTTTCATTTTTAGGCTGACTTCATTATTTAACCCGGATATACACTTTGTTTTCTTTGAGTCTTACCGGGTATACGGTCAGGTCGCCGACACCGCCACTGATGTTTTTGCCGGTGACCAGTGAAAAAGTGTTTTTGTGAAAGGGGCATGCTATTTTGGGTTCACCAACATGGCTGCCGATCATTCCTCTACTGAGCGCCATTTGCTGACGATGGGGGCATTGGTTTTGGGTGGCATACCATTCATTCCTACGTGTAAAGTAGAACAAGGCGATTTGCTGGTCTCCAAATTTGACACAAACACCGCCATTTTCAGGTACCTCTTCTGCATTACAGGCCAAAATCCATACTTCACTCCCGGAATTCGTTAATGTGGTTTCCATAAATTCTTTTATTTCCATTCTTTGGCTTTTTTCTGGTTCCTCATAGGTTCAAATTCAAGGGTGGGGTCCTTTTCAGAAGGGGCATTTACAAAATGATTAAACCGTTTCCTGATCTCCGGAGTTTCTATGGCTTCTTTCCATTCGCAGCGGTATGAGTTCATATGAAACTGCATCTCCGTTTCCCATTGACTGCCCATACCCAGGCTGTCGTTGACCACCACATTCCTTAAATAATCTATGCCGCCTTCCATTTTATTGAGCCAGGGGGCTGTTCGGGTAAGGGGATCGGCCGTCTGGATATAAAACATCAAAAAACGGTCTATATATTTTATACAGGTTGTTTCATCCACATCACTGGCCAGAAGCACAGCATGCTGAGGTTTACTTCCCCCATTACCACATACATAAATATTCCATCCTTTTTCTGTGGCGATCAGTCCAAAATCTTTGCTTTGAGCTTCCGCGCATTCACGGATACAACCACTCACTGCAGATTTGAGTTTATGTGGCGCCCGCAATCCACGATACCTTTCTTCTATCTGAATGGCAAAACTTACGCTGTCGTGCAGGCCAAACCGGCACCAGGTGCTACCCACACAACTTTTTACAGTACGTAAAGCCTTTCCATAAGCATGGCCACTTTCAAAACCGGCATCGATAAGTTCTTCCCAGATCGAAGGGAGGTCATTCAGATGGGCTCCGAACATATCGATCCTCTGACCGCCTGTAATCTTAGTGTACAGTCCATATTTGGCAGCGATTTCCCCGATGACAATGAGTTTTTGCGGAGTGATTTCGCCTCCAGGTATTCTGGGTACTACGGAATAGGACCCTCCTTTTTGGATATTTGCTAAAAAGCGGTCGTTGCTGTCCTGGGCTGTGGCATTTCCTTTTTTCAATGGCATTTCATTCCATAAAGAAGCCAGAATGGAAACGACCACAGGTTTACACACTTCACAACCATCTCCCTGTCCAAGATGATTTAATACATTTTCATACGATTTGATCCGATTCATTTTAACCAGGTCAAAGAGTTCCTGCCGACTGTGATGAAAATGTTCGCAGATTACGGTTCGGATGTATTTGCCTTCAGCTTTCATCGTCGCCAGCATAAGGTCTTTCACCAGTGGTATACAACCGCCACAGCCTGTACCTGCACGGGTGGCTCTTTTAATCGTTTCGGTACTTTCACAACCCTCATCCCGCACCAGAGAGCATATTGTTTTCTTGGTGATGCTTTCGCAACTGCAGATGATAGCTTCATCCGGCAGACTGTTTACACCGGCTGCTGTGCCGGGATGCCGATTATTGCTGCCCAGTAAGATTTCCTGGGGATCATCCGGAAGTTGGATTTTGTTTTTTACCGTTTGCATCAGCAAATTGTATTGCTGTGCTTCTCCAATAAGGATTCCGCCCAGAAGGTATTTACCGTCCCGGGAGATGTTGATTCTTTTGTAAATACCCTTTTTACTATCCTGTATGATTATGGTATCGGCAGGTGTCAACTGACCAAACGGGTCGCCAAAGCTGGCTACATCGACGCCAATAAGTTTTAGCTTGGTACTCATATCGTACCCGTTGAATTTTTTTTCTTGAAGTAAGATATTGCTGCATGCTACTTCAGCCATTTCATACCCTGGTGCTACGAGTCCGTAGATCAAACCTTCATGAAGGGCACATTCTCCGACTGCATAAATAAAAGGATCTGTTGTGCGCATCTGATCATCCACCTTTATTCCTCCCCGTACACCGGTATCCAGGCCACAGAGTTTTGCCAGTTCGTCTCTGGGTCGTATACCTGCAGAGATGACCAATAAATCTATTTCCAATGAAGTGCCATCGCTGAATTGAAGTTTCTGAACCCGATTATCGCCCAGAATTTCGAGGGTGTTTTTATTCAGTAAGATGGATAAACCCAGATTTTTCAATTTAGTTTCCAGCACTATACTGCCGGCCTGATCAATCTGGCGGGGCATGAGTTTGGGTGAAAATTCAATGATGGATACGTCCGGTATGTCCAGGTCCATCAGGGCTTTTGCCGCCTCTAGCCCCAATAGGCCACCTCCAATAACCGCGCCCTTCTTAGATTTTTTAGCCCAATGGGCTATAAGGTCAAGGTCTTCAATATTCCTATAGAGGCAGACTCCATTTTTTTCTACACCGGGGATAGCCGGAACAAAAGGAGCAGAACCGGTGGCCAGGATCAGCACATCGTAGGGGAGGGTCAGCCCCTTAAAAGTATCGACGGTTTTCTCATGCCGGTTGATCTGGCATACCGGGTCACCCAAATGCAGCGAGATCCCGTTTTCAGCATACCAGGACTCGGGCGCCAACTGTAATTGTTCAAGCGATTTACCGGAAAAATATTCAGTGAGATGGACCCGATCGTATGCCGGTCGTATTTCTTCACCAAATGCGGTAATTTCAAACAAGCCATTGGATTTTTGAATTAGTTTTTCACAACATTTAAAACCAACCATTCCATTTCCAATGATAATAATTTTCATTATTCCGGTAAATTGCTTTGTTCACAAATCTAACCGGTGGAATAAAGTATCCTTGCATAAAATTCACTACATCTTGTAATGTATATCTAAACTATATTGTTAATATTATTTAAAAAAATAATGAATTAATTGATA